>JAAXWV010000019.1 GCA_013334845.1 Candidatus Roizmanbacteria bacterium
CAAAAATGAATTTCTCGAGAGTCTTAATAGTTTACAAAATATCACTAATAAAAAAGGCACGTTGGCTATTATATCAAATGTTTTAATTGAATCCTTGTCTGGAGGAATACTTCTCACAGCCACTGATTTAGAAGTGGGTTTGCAACTCTTTGTTCCTGCAGAAATATACAGTGAAGGATCTTTAACACTACCTTCAAAAAAAATTTTTGAAATAGTTCGAGAATCAGGATCTGATTCTATTTACATAGAAGAGATGGAAAACAGTTGGGTAATAATTAAAGCAGGATTAAGTACATACAACCTGGCTGGCATGTCAAGCAGTGAGTTTCCAGAGTTTCCCGAATATCAACAAGACAATTTTATATCTTTAGAATGTCATTATTTTCTCGATCTTATTGAAAAATGTATATTTTCAATTGCTAATGAACAAGAGAATATTTACTCACTGACCTCGGTTCTTTTTGAAAAAGAACAAATTGATAATAAATATTATTTGAGAATGGTATCTTCCGATGGGCATAGACTTTCAATAATGCAAAAGGAAGTGTTATGCAACCTTGATAAAATGGAATTGGCCGGGGTTACACTTATACCTAAAAAAGGTTTACAAGAATGGAAAAAATTTTGTGAAAACAGAGATAGTATTGATATTTCATTTGAGAAAAAACAGCTAGTTCTCCGAGATAGAAAGGCAATTATGGTTATACGTCTTAAACACGGCGAATTTCCACAATACACTGCAATTATTAATGCAGTTGAATTAACAAATTGTTTGAAAATTAAAAGAGTTCCATTTTTAGATTCATTAAAGAGAATTAATATTTTCACTGAAGACATATTTCATACAATTCAATTGAAAATAGAAAAAAATCAAATGGTTCTCTCATCGCAAAATGCAGATCTCGGCAATGCTAAAGACGAGCTGTCTATAACATATGATGGTCAACCCTTAACTCTAGGTTTTAATTGTCGATATTTTATTGAAGCACTTCAAGTTATGGATTGTGAAACTGTTGAGGCCTATATTAATTCAAACAGTAGCCCTTGTCTGATGAAATCAGATGAAGATCAAGGTTTTATTAGTATAATTATGCCAATGCAATTATAAGCTGGCTTGGCATTAATAAATTTAAAAAAGGTATAGAGTGTGACTGAGAATAGCAATAATTACGGTGCTGAGCAAATTCAGGTATTAGATGGTCTTGAGGCAGTAAGAAAGCGACCATCCATGTATATTGGCAACACTTCAGAAGAGGGTTTACATCACCTCATTTGGGAAATTGTAGATAATAGCATTGATGAGGCCCTCGCCGGTTACTGCACCAGGATAAGAGTAACTATTCATGAGGGTAATGTTGTCTCAGTAGAGGATGATGGTCGTGGTATTCCTATTGAAAAGCATCCCACCGAGAATATGACAGCTCTTGAGCTGGTAATGACAACACTTCATGCAGGTGGGAAATTTGATCATGAAAGTTACAAGGTTTCCGGTGGATTACATGGTGTCGGTGTTTCTGTTGTAAATGCATTGTCAATAGAATTGACTGCCGAGATTAGACGAAACGGCAAAGTTTACCGCCAAACATATGCCTATGGGGCCAAATCAAGCGAACTCGAGATTATAGGTGAGTGTGAGAGAACTGGAACGAAAATATCATTTAAGGCAGATCCAGAAATTTTTACTGAAACAACTGTATATATTTATGAAACTGTAAAAAGTCGCTTGCGTGAACTGAGTTATTTAAATAAGGATTTACGTATTTATTTGAAGGATGAAAGAAGTGGTGAGGAGGACAAATTTCATGCCTCGGGTGGATTGGTATCCTATGTTGAATATCTCAATAGAAACAGAACGCCAATTTTTGATGAGCCTATATACATTAATGGATTAAAAGACAATGTCGAAGTTGAGATAGCTCTCCAACATTTTGATGGATACTCCGAAAGGTTGTTTTCCTTTGTAAATAATATAAACACACGTGAAGGTGGTAGTCATGTTGCAGGGTTTAGATCGGCGTTAACAAAATGCATAAATAAATATGCAAGCGATGACATGATACCCAAAAATATGCGCGAGAAAATGGGAGGGGATGATGTTAGAGAAGGTTTGACCTGTGTTATTTCTGTGAAAGTACCTAACCCGCAATTTGAAGGACAGACCAAAACGAAACTTGGAAATAGTGAAGTAAAATCAATAGTTGAGTCTGTTTGTACGGAAAAATTAACACTTTTTTTGGAACAAAACCCTGGCATTGCTAAAAAAATTCTCGCAAAGGTGGTTGATGCGGCGAGAGCTAGAGAGGCTGCTAAAAGAGCAAGAGACTTGTCACGGAAAAAAGGATCGACAAGTCTCCTTATGGCTGGAAAGCTCGCCGAATGTCAGGAAAAGGATCCTTCTAAACGCGAAATATTTATTGTTGAAGGTGATTCTGCCGGTGGATCTGCGAAGCAAGGCAGAGATAGATCCAATCAAGCTATTTTACCACTGAGAGGTAAAATACTTAATGTTGAAAAAGCCAGGTTTGACAGAATTCTCTCAAGCGAAGAAATAAAACATCTCATAGGTGCACTTGGTTGCGGTATTGGAAAAGATGAGTTTGATATCGAAAAATTAAGATATCATAAAATAATCATTATGACCGATGCGGATGTTGATGGAGCACACATACGTACTCTTCTTCTCACATTTTTCTATAGGCAAATGTTACCATTAGTAGAACAGGGATTTGTTTATATAGGTCAACCCCCCCTTTATCGATTAGGAAAAGGAAAAAAGGAAAACTATTTTCAGGAAGAGAGTCAACTCAACAGTTTTCTTTTTACGCAAGCCAGTGAAGTAATGAAGGTAAAAATAATTGGCGACGAACAGGCAACTATTGAAGATGCAATGTTTGTGCAAATACTCGAAAAATTAAGCATATATCAGCGTATCACAGCCTTTATGAATCGAATGAACATATGGGAAGATATGCTATATTTTCTTCTAGAAAACGGTATTAAATCAGCTGATCAGTTTAAAGATGAAATTTTTGTCAATCAACTTAGAAATAAACTTTCAGAAGAAAAGCTCGTTATAGGTAACCTGCGTTCTTGTCGATGGCGTCCTGATTGTTATGAAGTGGATGTGGCATTGCGAGGCAAGGTTCAGATAATGATGACTCTCGGTCCACATATTCCTCTAATTAGTGAGTATCGAACCGCACTTACATTGTTTGGCTCAATAAAGACCTATCTTAGATCTGAATATAAGATTGTTTACGGCACAAAGACAGGTCAAGAAAAGATAATTACAGCATCGGACTGGTCAAGCATGCTCAAAATAGTAAGGGAAGAGTCTTTTAAGGGCAGTCACCTGCAGAGATATAAGGGCTTGGGCGAAATGAATCCCGAACAACTGTGGGACACAACGATGAACCCGGAAAACAGAACCCTCATGCAGGTTACCATAGATGATGCTGAACAAGCTGACGATATTTTTACAACCCTCATGGGTGATAAAGTCGAACCACGTCGAGAGTTTATTCAAACTCACGCCCTTGAAATCACCGATTTGGATATTTAATGATTACCTTGAAAAATAAGTTTTAATCTCAAAGCAGATTCTCTCATATGATTAATGATACCCCTCAAAAAGAAGAAATCTTTCCAACTGTTTCTATAGAAAAAGAACTCCAAAAATCCTATCTGGAATATGCAATGAGCGTCATAATTGGACGCGCTCTGCCTGATGTAAGAGATGGATTAAAACCGGTTCATAGAAGGGCTTTATATGCCATGCGAGAGCTTGGAGTCCAGTATAATCGTCCCTATGTAAAGTCCGCTAGAATTGTCGGCGATGTAATTGGTAAATTTCATCCGCACGGAGATACTGCAGCATATGACACCATAGTCCGTATGGCGCAAAACTTTTCGATGCGTTATCCGCTTGTCGACGGTCAGGGAAACTTCGGTTCATTGGATGGAGATTCCCCTGCTGCGATGCGATATACAGAAGCACGCATGACAAAAATCGACAGGGAAATTGTTGATGATCTCGATAAAGAAACCGTTGATTGGGTTCCCAATTACGACAATTCACTCCTTGAACCATCGGTAATGCCAAGTAAGATACCAAATTTGCTTATTAATGGATCTTCGGGTATTGCGGTTGGTATGGCCACGAACATACCCCCACACAATATAAAGGAGGTTATCAGCGCTCTTATTGCTCTTATCGAGGATCCCAATCTCACAGTTTACCAGATTATATCATTGATCTCGGGACCAGATTTTCCAACCGGCGGACAAATCTGCGGACGTGCCGGAATCAGAGAAGCATATGAAACAGGAAAGGGAATTATTGTAATTCGTGCTCTTACCCATATCGAAAAGATAAAAGAAGGCAAGAGAGAGGCTATCATTATTACAGAAATTCCTTATCAGGTAAACAAAGCGACTTTGGTCGAAAAAATAGCTGAACTCGTAAAAGATAAAAAGATATCTTCTATTTCAGAAGTTCGCGATGAATCCGACAGGCACGGACTAAGAGTGGTTATAGAGCTGAAAAAGGATGAAGTGAGCGATATCGTCCTCAATCAACTCTATACAATGACTCAAATGCAAAAATCCTTTGGCATAATTTTGCTGGCAATTGTCAATAATCGGCCAGAAATTCTTAATATTAAACAGACTCTAGAGTATTTTATTCTTCATCGAAAGGTGGTTGTCTACAGGAGGACCACCTTTGAATTAAAAAAGGCAGAAGAAAAGGCTCATATTCTACAGGGTTTGAACATTGCAGTGAGTAATATTGATGATGTTGTTTCCTTAATTAAGGGTTCTAAAAATCCTGCGGAAGCAAAGGAACAACTCATTAAGATATACAACCTGAGCGATATTCAAGCTCAAACCATTCTTGACATGCGTCTGCAAAGGCTCACTGGTCTTGAAAGGGACAAAATAATTAATGATTACCATGAAATTTTGGTCGAAATAGAAAGACTACGCAAGATTCTCAATGATGAGTCTCTTATCATGCAAATAGTAAAAGATGAGTTCGTTGAAATAATAGAACAATACGGTGACGAGCGAAGAACGGAAATTATCGACGCTACAGATGAGATCCTTCCGGAAGACCTTATAGCTCCAGAAGATATGGCTGTCACTATTACTCATTCCGGCTATATAAAAAGAAATCCAGTTTCTTTGTACAGATCACAGCATAGAGGGGGCAAAGGCGTAACCGGCGTTAAAAACATTGAAGAAGATTTTGTGTCAAATCTGTATGTTGCGTCAACACTCGACACATTTTTGTTCTTCACGAATCACGGTAAGGTTTTTTGGAGAAAAGTGTATCAATTACCACTTGCCGGCAGAACCGCTCGCGGAAAAGCTATTGTTAATCTGCTCAATCTTGCCGATGATGAAAAACTCGCAGCTATTCTTCCTATAAGTAGTTTCGATGATGAGTCTAACAAAAAAACCATTCTCATGGTCACAAAATATGGAAGAATAAAAAAGACAAGCCTCAAGGAATTTAATAAGCCTCTTCGCAAAGGTAAAAGAGCCCTCACCATTAACGAAGGAGATGAAATAATTGCTGCTCATGTCCTGACCGGTAGAGATACTGTTTTACTAGTAACCAAAAAAGGAATGTGTATTCATTTCGAAGAGACAGATCTCAGAATTATGGGCAGAACGGCTGCTGGTGTTCGAGGCATAACATTAGGACATGATGATATCGTTGTAAGCGCTATCGTCATTAATTCGAACAACTCAATTCTCATAGCAACAGAAAACGGTTACGGCAAACGAAGCCCAATAGAAGAGTACAGGCTTCAAAAAAGAGGTGGAAAAGGTGTTATAGGTATAAAGAAAAGCCTGCGCAACGGCAATGTCATAGCAGCGAAACAAGTAGATGATGAGGAGCAAGTCATTCTCATAGCTGATTCTGGAAAAATGATAAGAATGGACCTTGGATCGGTTCGCATTATTGGAAGAAGCACTCAAGGAGTTACGCTCATAAATCTTGAAGATAATGAAAAGCTCGTAGGAATGGACAGCGTTGCTAAAGAAAGAAGTGACGAAATTGAAGAGGATTTTCTCAGTGACGAAATTGATGAGAATGGACCTCCTGCAGAAAGCGGAGAACCAGGCATCGATGAATAATTCTTCAAATATAGCTGTTATTGGCTCTGGATCTTGGGGTACAGCTCTCGCCATACTCTTATCCCGAAACGGACACAAAGTTAATCTTTGGGGGCATAAAAAGGAGCACGTTGATCAGCTTGTTATAGATCGCGAAAACAAAAAATATCTTCCCGGGTTTGGTTTTCCCGGCAACCTTTCACCATTAAATGATCTCAAAAAAGCAGTTGAAGATTCTGATGTGGTTCTGATGGTGGTCCCTTCCCATGCATTTAGAGAAATATTTACAAAGCTATGTCCTTTTCTCCCCACTAAAAGTTACATTCTCTCGGCTGTCAAAGGTATTGAAAACGACACGCTCGCAACCATGACAATGGTTGTGGAAGAGGTTCTATCAGAATGTAAAGCTGAAAGTAAAACTCAAGAAATAGGTGTGTTATCAGGACCCTCCTTTGCAAAAGAAGTTGCTCTACGCATGCCCACAGCGGTGACAATCGGTTTCAAAAGGATAGAGGCTGCAATTGATGTGCAAAAAATATTTGTAAACGAGTATTTCAGGGTTTATGCAAGCAGTGATGTTATTGGCATAGAATTATGTGCAGCTTTAAAAAACGTAATAGCTATAGCTGCAGGAGTGTGTGAAGGGCTTGGTTACGGGCTTAATACACGAGCAGCTCTTATAACCAGAGGACTTGCGGAAATGAGGCGGTTCGGGAAAACGCTTAACGCTGAAGATGTAACATTTTCTGGACTGAGCGGTATAGGAGATCTTATACTCACCTGCACTGGCGATCTAAGCAGGAACAGAACGGTAGGTATAAAGCTTGGTAAAGGACAAAAAATAAAGCAAATTGTCGAAGAAATGAGCATGGTTGCTGAAGGAATTAAAACAACCAAGTCAGTGTATGATTTAGCAGCAAAACTCGCTATTGAAATGCCGATATTAGAACAAGTCTATAAAATCATTTACCAAAACAAAGAATGTTCTCTGGCTGTTCGTGACCTGCTGAGCAGAGAATTAAAGGTAGAATAGCTCAACTAAAGCTCATCAGACCAATCTTTACCTAGAAATACGCTATGATCCGGCTTTGCCGGTCGCTCCTCGGCCAATCGATTTTCTACCCACTTCTTTATGCTTTCTAGCTCGTTTTTCATCTCCGCAAGAGCTTTTCCTCTGTGGCTTACCCTGCTCTTCTCTTCCATTGAAAGTTCCGCAAAGGTCTTCCCAAGTTCTTCAAAGTAAAATATGGGATCATAGCCAAAGCCATTGTTTCCCCTCTTGTCATCAATGATTACCCCATCACATTGGCCAACATAGGTAAGAGCCGGCCCGGAAGGAACTGCCAGAGAAAGAACGCAATGAAAGCGGGCCTTACGATTTTTCTCACCAATAAGGGCATTAAGCAGCTTATGACAATTTTCTTCGTCACTCGCATTTTCACCCGAAAATCGTGCAGAATACACACCAGGTTGACCGGAAAGGGCCTCAACCGCAAGTCCAGAATCATCAGCCAAGGCGGGGAGCCCTAAAATTTTAGCAGTGTGAAGAGCTTTTTTATAGGCATTCTCTTCAAAAGTGTCACCATCCTCAATTACTGGTGGTATGGGGCCAAAGGCATCTAGTGAGACTATTTCGATTTCAAGATCTTTAAGAATCTCTTGAAATTCTCTCAATTTATTTTTGTTTTTCGTCGCTATAACCAACATTGTGAACATGCTGTATACCAAGGTTGAAGTTTATAAAAATACAGGATTTACTTGCCTTTTTTTAGAGATTTATCGTAGCGTTCCTGTTCGCTGTAGATACAACCACAATACGGTTGTCTGTACATGTTGAGTTCTTTGGCCTTATCAACTCCTGATTGCCAACCTGCTCGAAAATCATGGTAAAGAAAGGGGATATTTAGCTGACCTGAAAGTGTATTGCAAAAAGACGTGATGAGCTCATGACGCTGATATCTACTGTAGAGAAGGGTAGTCGTAAATGCATCAAACCCAAGTTTCTTGGCAACCAGGGCAGTTTTTTCAAGTCTCATGGAGTAGCATATTCCACACCTTTCAGGTTCATGAAAAACTGCTTTACGAAGAAAATCAACAAGGCCGTACTGGTTTTCGGTAATAAGGGGAATAGATAAACTTGTGGAGTAATTCTCTAACGCCTCAAGTCGCTTTTTGAACTCGCGAAAAGGATGGATGTTCGGATTATAAAAAAATGCTGTTACATCAGTGCCGTCATCTTTTAAGAGAGAATAGGGATAGATCAGGCAAGGCGCACAACAACAGTGTAGTAACACCTTCATAATGTTCAAATTTTATAAAATTTTGGGTCAATCGAATATTGGTGAATCTTGTAATTGATTATCCGTAAACTGGTATCGAGGTCTTTTGAAGTTTTCGTTTGATTGCCATTATTTCTTTTTAGTCCTTCAATGATCAGTTCTTTTTCAAAATTAGCAACGGCAACGGCCAAGGAATATGGGTTTTCTCGTTTTGAGACTTCCGCCGTTTGTAAGGTTGGCGGCAGGTGGATTCCTTTAATTGTGTCACTATCGCAAATAATTACAGCTCTCTCTATACAGTTTTGCAACTCACGAACATTTCCCGGCCAATGATATTGGATGAGCATATCTATTGCTGAGGTTGATATTCTCCTGATCTTTTTGTTGCTTTCTCTTGAGTATTTGTCGAGAAAAAATTCCGCAATAAGAAGTATATCCGTTCTTCGTTCCCGAAGAGGTGGCATATAAATAGGGAATACATTTAATCTATAATACAAATCTTCACGGAAGAATTTATCAGCAACCGCTTTTTCCAGATCACGATTTGTTGCGGCAACCAAACGGACGTCACAACTCAATTGTTGTGTAGAGCCAAGGCGTTGAAATGTCCGTTCCTGTACAACATTGAGTAGCTTTACC
This sequence comes from Candidatus Roizmanbacteria bacterium, assembly GCA_013334845.1. Lineage (GTDB taxonomy): Bacteria > Patescibacteriota > Microgenomatia > UBA1406 > GWC2-37-13 > JAAXWV01. The sequence continues at coordinate 9,045 of JAAXWV010000019.1, forward strand.
TGGACCGAGTTGCTGATTTCACCAATTTCATCAAGAAAAAGAGTTCCTCCTTCGGCCTGCTCAAATCGACCTATTTTTCTCTCATTTGCTCCGGTAAATGCGCCTTTTTCATGACCGAAAAGTTCACTTTCAAGAAGAGTTTCGGGGAGGGCAGAACAATTAACAACCACAAAGGGTTTACCTTTGCGCCGACCATTGTAGTGTAAGGCTTTGGCGACCAATGTTTTGCCTGTACCGGACTCTCCTCGTAAAAGAACTGTAGCATTTGAATCGACGACACGATGGATCATCTCATACACGTCCTGCATTCGGCTGGAGTTGCCTATTATATCGTTTATTTTGTTTTTATCAGAGAGCTCTCTTTTGAGTTTTAAGTTTTCGGTCTGTAGTTCTTCTGTCTCTCTGTTCACCTTCTGGATGCGCACAACTGTTTGGGCAATGAGGCTTGAAAGAACTGTGAGGTAGCGAAGATCGGCGTTTGCTTGTTCGCCGATGCCGTCTTTGTAAAACCTATCAATACTTAAAGCACCTATGACATTTTGACCATCCTTAATAGGAACGCAAAGAAAGGATTTTTTTTGTTCCGCAATGTTTCCCCTAGATTTGGTTCTGTTGAGAAAAAGTGGTTCTTCAGATATTTGTGGAACGATGATTGGTTCCCCCGTCGAAACCACCCTGCCAGTAATACCCTCTCCTATTCGATATTTTCCCCTTCTTTTTCCTTCAGCAGTTATCCCGTGCGCCACTTCAATCTCAAGCTTACCGGTAAGGGGGTTTACGATAGTCACAGTACCGTTTTCCATGTCTTTCATGTCGGAAAGCACTTTCATGGATTTCTCAAGACATTCGCGAACTTCCAGGGACGATGCAAGTTGTTTTGTTATTTCATAAAGAACTGTGAGATCTTCGAGTTTTTTTGAAATATCACTTTTTAATGGCATAGACTGTATTGTGTAAACATGGAAAAAATGGGGTGGAGTTCAAGAAAACCAGTTTGCAAACTTATAACAAATATCTCGAACAATCTCGAACTAATATTACAAAAATGTGCGATTTACGGCTCATTCCTTGTTTTTATTGAGCATATAGTTGACAGATATTCTATCAAATGGTACAAAGTGGTCCACGGAGGAATGGCCGAGTGGTTTAAGGCGGCGGTCTTGAAAACCGTTGTACGAAAGTACCGTGGGTTCGAATCCTACTTCCTCCGCCAGGGAAATTATGTATCAAGGAGAGGTGACCGAGAGGCCGATGGTGCTCGCCTGCTAAGCGAGTGTGGGGGTAAAACTCCACCGAGGGTTCGAATCCCTCCTTCTCCGCCAGAATTGTGAAAAGCCGACTTTTAAAGAAGTCGGCTTTTTCCGTTATTCACATCAAAATATTTTAACCTCAAAGTCCCCAAACCAGACCAATATTAACCCATCCTGTTATTCCTGATTCATGGCGTACCTGTAGCCACTGTTCTTTCCTTTTAAGTGCAGTAAATACAACGCCATAGTGTGCTTTACCTACAATCGCGTCAGATGTACTCGGGCCGCTGCGAATGTTTATAGTTTTTTCTTGATCTTTGTTGGCTTTCACTATCACCTGCTGTCCTTTCTGCAGTCGTGATTTGTGAATCCAACCAGAGTCGTTCTCGAAATCCTTAACCATTAGCCAGTCTCCCTGTTTTTTCACAACATCGACGGGAAAACCATTTCCATACTCCCATAAGGTTTTCGACTTATGATCGGGGTTAGTTTTTAGAGATACCTTATCACCTTGGATACTCAAGGTTTCACAGATCGCCCCTGGTGGAAAAGAACATATAAAAAACAGAAAATATAGTAAGAAAAAAACTCTTTTTTGTGAAAATACACGAGAATACATTGCCATAGAAATAGTCCTGTAAAATGACCAACAAAGGTGAGGGTGTTAATTGTCACATAAAAGAATACTAAAAACACGTTCAAAATCATCAAATGAATAGTACTCTATCTCAATTTTCCCCCTGCTACCGTTCTGGTGGAGGGTAACCTTTGAGTTTAGATGATTGGTAAGCTGTGTAACAAGTGCGCTAATATAGGATTGAGGTATTTCTTTTGCGACAGAGTCTGTAACTCTTTTACTGGCTGGCTTATTTGCTGTAATTTTTTTAATAATTTTCTCAGCTTGTCTCACACTCAAACCATTTTTTACAATTTCGTCCCGAGCTTCCTGAAGCCTGAGAGGTTCCTCGGTGAGGCGAACGAGAGCCCGTCCGTGCCCTTCGGACAGAACACCGGTTGAGATGTCATTTTGAATTGCTTCTGGAAGTTTTAATAATCTTAGCATGTTAGTTACTGTAGAACGTTGTTTCCCAACTTTTTTTGCAGTTTCATCTTGGGTGTAGCCAAATTTTTCGATCAATTTCCTGTAGGCGTCAGCCTCTTCAATAGGGTTAAGATCGGTCCGTTGAATATTTTCAATGAGTGCTAATTCAAGAAGTGAATTTTCATTATCAATATCTATTACAACAACAGGAACTTTACTCAAACCGACTAGTTTTGAAGCCCGAAGTCTCCTTTCTCCGGCAATAAGCTCATATTTGTCTTGGTCAGTATTTAAAGTTACGATTAATGGTTGTATTACGCCCTTTTCTCTTATTGATTGCGCCAGTTCTTCCAACTCTTGTTGGTCAAAGTGTGAGCGCGGTTGGTGTTTGTTTGGAAAGATTTTCGCGATATCACATTCAAAGAATTTTTCCTTTTCCTCGCCAAATAAAATCCCCACCCCTTGACCAAGACCCATTTTTTTTGACATTTTCCCTATCCTTGTTTTTTTAAAAACTCTTTTGCGAGATTCATATAAGCTACAGCGCCTGAGGACTGGATATCGTAGTCTAATATAGATTTTCCATGACTTGGACACTCGCTTAGCCGAACATTTCTTGGTATTACAGTTTCGAACATTTGCTCTCTGAAGTGGTTTTTAATTTCATCAGCAACTTGATGTGTGAGTTTGTTTCGCTTGTCAAACATGGTTAAAACAAGACCCTCAACAAACAGAGAAGGATTAAAGGATTTTTTCACAGATCGGATGGTGTGTACAAGTTGAGCGAGCCCCTCCATTGCGAAATACTCACATTGCATAGGTATAAGAACAGAGTTTGCGCTAGTGAGCGCATTTAACGTGAGAAGACCTAGTGATGGCGGACAATCAATAATTATATAATCATAGAGCGTTAAAAGAGGATCCAGAATTTTTTTTAAACAAAACTCTCTCTGTTCAAATCCTATCATCTCGATCTCGGCAGCAACAAGGTCGATGTTTGAAGGTATAAAATCAAATTATTATCAGAAATAGCATTGATAAACTTGATATTATA
>JAAXWV010000216.1 GCA_013334845.1 Candidatus Roizmanbacteria bacterium
TGGGTCACGTGAATGAAAGTGTAATCAAAGCCTACATACAAACCCAGAACAAATCATGACGTAGGAGTAAAATCTCCGCCCTTTAGGGCGGGGATTACGTTAATCTATCCCATAACTGGGTAAGATCCCCCCTTGTTTTAACCCGCGAAAAAGTTAGTAACAAGAAAATGTAGATAACCTGCTGGGGTGTTTTCATGCCCCGGTGATTGGAGAGTTTGCACTTGATTTGAGAGTTTACTCCTTCGAGGGAATTATTTGTTTTCGGGAGAACGGGGTGAGCAAGGTAGGCAAACAAATGCTGTTCATTACAGTGTAGTAGTTTCATCGCCCGTCTGAGGTTTCCATGGGCAAACCACCACGATCGGGTATGGCTTTCTTGCACGATTGCTCTCTCCTTTGACAGATAGCCGTACTCGTCTTCCCACCGGGTAAGCATTTGCTTCCACACCGCAAGATCTTGTGGGGTTTCTATGTCAAACAGATAGGAGGCAATACGCCGTAACGCACGGGTAGCCAACAGTGGACTCCGTGCTGGAAGAAACGTAAAGAGCTGTCGTTGTACATGGGTTAAACACCGCTGATGAGGCATAGGAGGAAGAAGGAGAGTGACTGCGGCAACAATCGAACCCTTCTAGCCAGAGATTACTCCGGAAGGAATATTAGACTCAATGATCGTCAGGAGACTCTTCACATCACGGGCGATTGATTCATATGATTCGGTCGGATGCCACGACCAATACAGGTTTACTTTTGCAGTACTATCCCGGTAAATCATGGCTACTCCCTGGCGGTGCAGCCACTTCCCATCAATACCCAAAACTCACCCGTACCGATTATCTCTCTCAGAACACAAAAATAACGAATCAGCGGATGTAGGAACATAGGTAAAAAATGGTTTAAAGAGCGCCATAGGGTTTTACGGGAAAGGAAACATTCTTCTTCTACCGCATTTTTATTGAGCTTGTTTATGACAAAATCATAAAAGGCAACAAAGTCAGAAAAACTACCCGAAATACGTTTCTGTTTCCCAAATGTGTGACGACACTGGAGGCAGACAAATCGACGAATACCCGCGACATCAAAGCCATTTCTCTTCGTTTTCCCCTTTCAAGCAGGACATCTAAGAGTTTTTTTAAAGAGGATATTTTCATTAGTACTAAAGAATGAAATAGTAACTCTAGAGCATTATATCAAGTTAAAGCAGCATGTTTAGACACATTTTTTGACACTTAAGCCTTGACCCAATATAAGAAGACTGATACACTTCTATGTATGAATCAAGTCGATAGTGGTGCCGACTTTTTAATCAAACGTTTTCCAATGCTTTCTAGTACCCCCGAAGTGAATAAGGCTATCCAACGTGAGGGTCTAACCGTCCAAGCTGCCCCCCGCACTCCTGAAGCAAAAGTTCAAACCTATCTCGACCGCTTTAATGAAATATTTGGACGTAAGGACGCCCAAAAAAAGGCACGGGGAATTACAGCGCTTAAAGCACTGCTTGTTGATCGCTATGTAGTGCGAGTAGAAGATGTTCCAGAAAGTTATCAGAATGCGCAATTGAGGAAAATACGTGATCGCGGCGAATTAGGAGATTGGAAAGACCTTCCTGAGGAAGAAGCATTGAAGCGTGAACAAGATCATCTGACTCAGACAAAAGAAGATCAGAAAGGAAGTCTTGAAGAATGGGTGGATTATCTTGCTTCGGAAAAATCTGCCTATCTTCCGGACTACCTAAAATACTGGGCGTTTGCTGGGATGCTAAAGCTTGAACGATATGAAAAAGCTAAAAAAAACGAGCAGGGAATCACAATTAAGCAAGGCAGATTTCCGGAGCGGCCTAGCGGCAAACAACGTTCAATAAAAATGTTTCCTGAGGTGAACGAGAACGGATTGAAATTCATCGCTAATGCATACAAACAACTCGCTGCAGACCAAGACGTTTACTGGGGATACAATCATGATATACCAAAGGAAACTAGACAATCATTCCTAGATGCTCTAAAAAGAAAGGATTTCCGCGATGCTTACGGATGGATACAGGAACATATTCCGCCCATTACTGATGAGGAGTTGAGAATAACGGAAGGAGAAAATTGTGGGTGGGTTACCTTTTCTAAGGCACAAGGACATACAGGCCACGATGTAGCGGAAACACTCACAGGAAAAGGAACTGGGTGGTGCATCGCTGGATCAGACACGGCTCAAGGAAATTATTTAGATGAAGGTGCTGAATTGCATATTTACTACACACGCGACCTAGGTGGGAATCAGGCAAATCCCCGTGTCGTCATTGTTTCTCGGGGGAACCAAGTTTATGAAGTACGCGGTATCGAGTGGGAAGAAAATATCGATGAGTATATGAAAGCATCAGACATTACTGGAAAGAAATTACAAGAACTTCCCGGAGGGGAGGAGTTTTTTGAAACAGACGCAGATACAAAACAACTATCTACTATCGATCGTAAAATGAGTAAAGGTGAGCAGCTAACTAGCTCTGAAATAGTCTTTCTTTACGAGATAAAGGAACCTATTCGATATTTCGGTTATAGAAAAGACCCACGAATCGAAGAGCTAAGAGAGAAAAGGGATCTGAAAGAAGATGGATTGATCGTTAAGCAACAGTTGAGTGAGTATCCTATGGGGAAAGTCTTTTTAGAAGAAGCTGCTGACGCACTACATCTAATAGAAATCGAGGATAAGATACAAAATGGCATTTCACTCGATTCTTCTGATATTTTCTTCCTATATGCAGGAAATAAGCCAGTTCATGGAATATCTGTGCCTCGCCAAAATGCAAGAATTAAAGAATTAAGAGAAAAAAGAAATTCAAATGATGATGCACCAATTGTACTTGGTTGTGAACCGTCTCAAGTTGCACATAATCTAGGAGAATTACGGTCTGATACCAAAGCATATATTGGACCGCTCTTGCCTGAAATTTGCGAAAAACTACAAGAGGCCACAAATATAAAGCATATATATGCTTTATTCCCTGAAGGAAAAGTAACTCAACTACGGAGCGTTAAAGTAGGCGGAAAAACAAAAGAGCAGTTATTAGCAGTATTTGAAAATGCATTCATCAATTCGACTTCTATAGCTACACTACAAGAAACAATGTTTTCTTTTGTTCAAGATACTATGAGTAGCTCAGACTTTACCACCCTCCCCAAAGTTCAA
>JAAXWV010000217.1 GCA_013334845.1 Candidatus Roizmanbacteria bacterium
CGCCAGTACCTTATTGATGCGCTTGAACAAACAGAAGGTAATCAGCTTCGGGCTGCTAAAATACTTGGTATCGAGCGGCATGTCCTCCGTTACCAGATGAAAAAGTATGGTATCGAAGAGCGCAATACAAAAAGCGCTAAATAATCTCCTAATACTGCCGCTTCAAAACAATCTCCAGAGTTTTTTTGAAACTGTCAATGGTTCATAACCCCATGTCAAAATAGCTCATCCAGACTCGATGCTACTTTACGGTTAATAAACACTTCCCACCAAACGGTTAAAACTAACAGGTTAAATATCTGGAATGCTTTTACCTGTTTGTTCCAGAACCAGTATCCTGAATGTGAAGCCATTGCATCATAATCCTGCAAGATGTCCGCAACGTAGTTGTCCCTGAAAAGCTCATTCGTTGCGGGGCTATTCAGAATAAATTGATTGATTTTCCGTCGCTGATCATTGTCTTTAAAGAAGATTGGCAGAGGGGCAAATCCGCCCTGTTTTTTTCTTGCGGTGATTTCAGTCGGCAGCTTGGATTTTAAATAGTTTTTGTGAAGAAACTTTGAGATACCCTTTCCTTTGGCAATATCCTGTATGCTCCCTTTGCATTTCAAGTCGCGCGGAAGCAGTTTCAGGTAGTCGTAGAGCATGGTGCTCATGTATGGGAAAGAAAGTTGGTTATCGAACAACTCTGCCATTCTTGAAGCTTTGAAAAGAATAACCTCATTTACGGTCTGCTTGATGTCGACATAGTAATTGTGGGCGGCATACATTTCTTCAAAAGAATGATAAGTCTTGGGAACTGAGTTTAAATGTGCTTGTGATTTCGGGTGAAGACGCTCTTTCAGCAGGCTTTTTAGCTGATTGTCATTAAATCCGAAATTGTCGCTTTTCATGATATTCAGAATCTTCCGGTTATGGAATTCCGTCCGGAACCAGATATTGTCTTTTTGGAACAGAGGCAGGTTTCCAAGTTTGTCATAGGCTGTTTGAAAAGGCTGAAGCCCAGTTTTACGAAGCAGCCAGTGCAAAGCCAATTCTTTAGATGCTGTGCCAAAGTGCTGGTCGTTCCCATCGCCACCGAGGATAATGTCCGGTTTGATGCCGTTTTCTGCTGCAAGGCGCATGGCCGAATGATTTACCATGAGCCCTCCTTCCTGAAAAGGATCACCCAGGTGACGAACGATTTCAGGTAAAAATTTTACTTCGGAACCATCGATTTCATACTCAAAATGTGTTGATCGGTACTTGTTTGCGAGGAGCTTGGCCAGCGGAAGTTCAGTCCAGGGATTGTCTTTAAATCCAATGGAAAAAGAATAAACATCGCCGTCGTATAAGTCCCGCAATGACGATATGTTTCCGCCTGAGTCATATCCGCCACTAAGCAGTAGTCCGACCGATTTTTTATTTCCGATTCGCTCACTTATCGACGATTTGTGCAGTTCTTCGTATTTCGATGTTGCCTCTTGCTGAGGTAAGTTCTGTTTCCCGGTCGAAGCAAGAAAATCTTCAAAAGGGTATAAGTCGTGAGTTGTAATACTGCTATTTTTCCAAGTTAGAATAAATCCTCCCGGCAGTTTATTGACGCCTTCAAGCGAGCAAAGCGGGGCAGGGATATAGCCAAGACTTAAAAATGAGGTGATTGCCTCAAGGCACGGTTTAGGGGTGAACTCTTTCAGGTTAAGAAGATGAATCAGGTGGCTGGTAAAAAAACGGTCGTTAAAATATACTTGCGGGCCTGCGCCATGCCGGTCGCGATAAATAATTATTTCTCCTGGACGTTTGATGATAAGCGTATACTCTCCGTCAAGCTTCTTAAATGTAGAAGACCCGTCCTTTTTGAAATCGTTCAATACCTTTTCCGGGGTTGAATTGTAAATATTCCCGAACACAACGATCTGATCCGCTTCAGTTTTGAAGATATCTCCATCACCATACGCCATAAAATCTAAGCTTCTGCTAAAGTCGGATTCCCTGTTGAAGCTCTCGGAAATGTTGTTTTGGGTATTAAAGTAGCCTGCGAATTTTGTTTTTGCTTTCATTTTGATGACCAATCCTGATTTTTTTTCGGCTTAAGTCTTAATGCGTTTCAGGAGTGCCAAAATGTTTAAGGATTCATGGTACTCTGAATCGATAGACAACACGGATACGATACCGTTTAAGTGTTTGTATTGGCAAGTTTAAAATGAAGGGGTAAGTAAAAGGTAAGAAGATGGTAAATAGTTGGTAAGCTGAGATGGGAATGTACTCTGCACTGAGTATCTGTAGAACAAACAGTTTTAGATGTCCTCCGAGCAAGATGTAAGCTTCATAAGTCTGAGTCGTTATATGTGTTGAAGTGAAAATAAATAAATAGGCAGAACCTGAAAAAGCCTAACAAATAGGGCTTTAACATGATTTTATTGATGGAAAAGTGTTTATATAAAAACGGTTAGTTATTGCAGAGTTGTGTTTGGATGGCAACTCTCAAATGCTGATATTACAAGCAGCACCGATTTGCAAGTATAGTCCCTTGTCTAAAAATCCTCAAGGTTTCTAAAAGAACACAGGTAATACCAAATTGTTTTCCGCGATAGCTGTAAAGCAAATACTCCGCATTTCCCTCTTTTGTTATGCTTGGTGTGAAGTACTCGTCTCCCACTTATTGCTGTCAGGCAATTGATAGGTTGAAATTCAGATAAACTCCCTCACAAAAAGCTGTCCTGCATGGTTATTCGTGCGGGTTAATTAATACAAAAAAGGGAGGCGATATGAAAAAACGTTATATCTCAAAACTGCTTTTACTGACACTTACCGTTTTTAGCTTGGTGTGGGTCGGGTGTAAGGATGATAATGACCCAACCAGTGCACCTGAGGTTGTTAATCCTGCTAATGCCAATGCGCTATCGGATGTGCTTCAAGTTTCCAACGCAACCAGGATGAACGGTGCACTTCCAACACCGACAGCATCCGGTACCAATTTACCGACAGCTACAGAGCTTGTGTCGGCTTACGAAACGGCTGCAGGAACTCAGATGGAACTTTACCTTGATTACAATGCGCCATTGGGACTGGGCGGTGTTTATGTGGCTGTCGACGGTGCGACAAAGCATTTCAAAATCACGAATCCTGTTAGCTCAAGCGTTCAGGTAATGGCAGGAACCACATCGGGTCAAATTATAATTCC
>JAAXWV010000020.1 GCA_013334845.1 Candidatus Roizmanbacteria bacterium
GTTGTATTTCATACAGATTACCCGCAATTATCGCAGTCGGCACCTTGGCTGACTGTAGCACAAGCGATATTTTTTCTTCTGGCCTACCATCCGTGACGGAAACATTCACATCCTTAGAATTTGCCACTTTATAGGCACCTGCTGGATAAGGGTAATCGGGAGCACGCCCATGAATGACAAAAGCAATATGGTTCAAATCAAGTGAGGAAAAATAATCTATGCCCGACGTACTTTCCCAAGTTGGATCAATCTGGTGCCATACACCCGATACTTCATCATAATATTCAGGCCACGAATGGAGAATGTCGGAAGCCAACGAGAGCGGTCGGAAGAATTGGTCGCGGCTATAGCCAAAACCCTGAATTTCCCGTGAATACACTCCTCTTTCTCGTGCCGAAGCAATAAATGTATCGGAATACTCGGTGCAGACTACTTTTGTGGGCTGCATTAATGCTTGTTCCGCCCCCATTCTAGACGAGGGCGCATTTAATCGTTCGAAGTTATAGCTAAAATTGTGAACAAGCCACGAGTGGATTTCGTTGGGAGTCTTAGCGCTTGGAAGCAGTCCAATGTTATCAACATGCCAAAGGGGTGGATCGGCAAGAAGATATCCTTTTTGGGCCTGGAAACGATCAGTGGTATATTGCTTCATTGAAGTATAGGGAGTTGATGACACCTCCACGACTCCGGTAAAACTGATGTCTAGAGCCTCATGACCGCGAAGAGTATATCTTCCGAGATAGTTCCCATCATCGTCCAGCTGTGCGTCTGCCGGTGATGGAACGATTGAAGTTACATACACTTTTTGATACTGTGTATCGGGTGGAAATGCAATGTCGGTGTAGACGGCGCTGTCCTTAGAGTTCCGAAGATGATAATCTAATTTGAGAGCGTAATACTGTTTGTCACCAAACACTGCTTGAACAGTCCGGGTATGAGGATTTTCCCAGATGATATCTTTTCCATGAATAGTTGTGGGAACAGGCTTAGCAATTGAAATTTTTTTATTCGTTGACTCTGGAAGGTGGACAATAATCTTGTAATTTTGTACTTCAGGATCGTTTATAGTCGGTAAAAGAACTTCCCAGACGTTGCCGTTTACCTGAAATAAGTTATCCTGATCAAAATCAACATTCACAATGTTCTGAAGACCTTTACCAACCTGAGGGTTGTTTAAAGGCAATCCAAGAGTGGTTGTGAGTTCATCTGAAGTTGTTTCAACCGCCACGTTGCCGCCTTTGTCGGTAGATGCAATGTTACGTATAGTGAATCCTTTTGGAAATACCAGTGACAGTTTTTTAATCACTATATCGGAGCGCTGATTTGTTTCTGTGATAGTAAATTTTGTATGTACCGTAATATTCTGCCCTTCGTCTTTTACAAAATATTCAACGACATAATCAGTCTTATAGTCCGCTGCAAAAGCAGGGGCAGCGAGAAAGAAGACAGAGATACTTAATAAAATGAAACGAATAAAGATTCTTCGCATAGTTTTTAGGAGCTGAAACTTGAATAGCGTTTGATAGAAATTTGCCAAAACTTTCTTGACAAATAGAAAAAGATTGTTACCACTATGCAATAATATAAAAGCATAATTGGTTCAATCTTTCCTGTGAGCATCTCAGCTGGTATAGCCCCTGCCAATCCTATTGGTAAAACTAAATTGAAAAATATACCTACCGGGCCAGTAAAAAGGCGGGAGGGATAGGTCGAGATTTTATTGAGTGATTCCCACAGCTCACGCGTTGCATACAGCTCTTCAAACCAAAACACGAGGGTTCTAAAAAACAAAAGTGTTATGTAATACAGCATCAGACCGATGACAAGCAAACAGATGTAAGCAAACACGTTCCACATAACTATCGGTTCACGAAGATGAGTGATACCATATCCCAAAAAAATAAAACCTAGTAGTGTGGAAGATATAGCTCCAAAAAAGTAACTGCCGGTGGTGGCCACAACCTGTGAGTCGATTGGCTTCGTGAGCAATACATCCAGCGATTCAGGATCGGTACCACGCACGAGATTGGGCAACTGAATAAGGCGGCTAAATACAAAGACGAAGCCGAGACTGCCAATAATACGGTAAGTCCCCAGAAGAATATACATATTAAAACGATTGTAACCTGCGATATTGTTCGTTTGACCGAACATAGATTCAATCATAAATACTTGAGTAAGCGACCAAAAAGGTTGCGTAATAAAAAAAATCCAAAAAGAACCGCGGTAAACAAATAGCTTTTTTAATTCCAGGCGCAATGTTCCAACCCAATAGTGTATAGCTTGTTTCATAGAATCAACCTCCCACGGCTTCATATTTTTTAAGTCCCAGCTTCCATATTGCGATAAGCATAGCAGATAAAAGAAATAGATAACCAGCCTGAAACATAAGATCTGCAACCGGATGAATGCTTTTATTCAGCAATATTGAACCGGGGACATAATATACCGCTGAAAACGGCAAGATTTCCGCCAGCCAGCGAATAGAAGAAGGTAAAAACGTGATAGGCACAATAACTCCTCCCAACACTCCAAACATTATCCAAATCATATCACCCAGAACCCATATGTCAACAAGCCAAAAGGCGAGACAGCCTATTATTGCCTGTATAAGAGCATAAATAAACGAGGCCATAACAAGCGATAGTGTAAATTCAGAAATCTGAATATAGGTGAAATGAATAGTAATATATTGTTTAAACAGGAAACCGATCAGAAATACCATCGGCACGACAAGAAACAGAGTACACAATTTCCACGACTGCTCTACCAGATATTCTTCCCAAAGGATAGAGTACGGTTTCAAAAGTGATTTGCTTATTCCTCCTGTTTTTATTTCATTACCGATCATATTGTAGAAGTTGCCGCCAACCACATAATAACCAGCATTAATAAATATAAAATAGAGGATAAAATCGGAACGGGTAAATCCGTTAATACTTTCTCTCGTGCCAATAATATTTAGCCAAACCATAACAAATAGTATCGGGTTTACCATTCCGACCAGGTAATATGCAGTGAGGTTAGCTTTGTGCTGAAGCTGCTGTTGAATGCCAAGAGTAAATATACGTAAATACTTTTTCATACCTTGCGCGAATAGAATTTTACGATCACATCCTCTAACTCAACCTCTCGTATATTAAGGTCAATGACTGGGAATTTTGTCAAAAGTTCAGCACATTTTTGAGTATGAGTATTACGAGGAATGGAAAGTACGGCTTTACTACCGTCAAACTCCAATATTTTTATGCCGCGCACTGCTTCAAGGTCTGTTTTTGTTATTTTACTCTCAAAATCAACTGCCACATATTTATCTTTCGCATAATTTTGAACTAGCTCATCAATCGAGCCATCGTACATTTTTTTACCTCGATTTATCAAAATGACCCGTTTACAAATTTCCTTCACATCACCCATATAGTGTGAGGTAAGAATAATTGTGGTACGGTGTTTCTGGTTATATTCTTTTAAAAAATTGCGAAGCTTTTTTTGTACGACGATATCCAGCCCAATTGTTGGTTCATCAAGAAATAAGACTTTAGGGCGATGAAGAAGAGACGCGATGAGTTCGCATTTCATCCGCTGTCCAAGAGATAATCGTCGTACTGGTATGTTTAAAATTTGACCCGCTTCCATTAGTTCAACCAACTCATGTAACGAATGGTTATATGTGTGATCGGATATTCCATATATGTCTTTATTGAGTAAAAAGGTGTCAATAGCTGGCAAATCCCACCAAAGTTGGTTTTTCTGCCCCATCACCAGGGATATCTGTTTCTGAAAATCGGTTTTTCTCTCGTGTGGTATATATTGGAGAACACGGACTTCACCGCTCGTGGGATAAAGAATTCCAGACAGCATTTTGAGCGTAGTAGTCTTTCCTGCTCCATTAGGCCCTAAAAATGCAACTACTTCTCCTTCTTCTATTTCAAAGGAAACATCATCGACTGCGAGCACATCGCGATACGTAGGCTTAACAAGGGAGATAATCGTATCACGTACTCCCCCTTTCTTTTGTGTCACACGAAAGTGCTTTTTTAGTCCCTGTACGGAAATTACTGAAGTCATCCTATGATTATACAAGAGGCGCGATCAGGGCGGGAGAGGGAAATGTGGATTAGGTGTTAGTAGATAACAAATTCCTAATTCTTAATTATTTTCTGCAGGTAGCTACCTGTATGTGACTCTTGTACCGAAAGTATTCCTTTGAGCTCACCCTGATACAGGATCGCCCCGCCTCCGTCTCCACCCTCCGGTCCCAAATCAATGATGTATTGAGAGTTTTTGATAACATCAAGATTATGTTCGATGACTACTACCGTATTCCCCCGATCGACAAGCTCATTTAATGCATGAAGTAACTTCCTAATATCATCAAAATGAAGTCCGGTTGTGGGCTCACCACCTGAAAAAGTTGGAGCCGGTTGCCCCAATTCTATATATCCAAGGCCTACATCTTGTAATAACTTAAGTTTATGGTAGATATGTACGTGATTAGAAAAGAAGCTTACTGCATCATCGACTGTCATTTTCAATATTTCGTAGATACTTTTTTCCTTATACTTTACTTCAAGCGTTTCCCGGTTATACCGTTTCCCTTCACAGACATCACAGGTGACATATACGTCGGGCAAAAACTGCATCTCAATTTTTATCACCCCCGCTCCCTGGCACTTTTCACACCGTCCGCCTTTTAGATTAAAAGAGAATCTGCCTTTTTGAAAACCCCGCGCTTTTGCTTCAATAGTCGAGGCATAAATTTCGCGAATCTCATCGAAAAACCCTATGTAAGTAGCAGGATTTGATCGTGGAGTTCTTCCGATTGGTGATTGATCAACCATAAAGACACGGTCAACATAATGAAAACCTTCTATTCTTTGGAATTCCCCCATCGTATCTTGGTAATGTCCATCGATGTGATATTTGAGAGCCGGATAAAGTGTCTCCATAATGAGAGTTGATTTTCCAGATCCAGACACGCCGGTTACCGAAATCAGATTCCCCAATGGTATCTCAATATCGACATTTTTGAGATTAAACTGTTTTGCTCCGTACAAGATTATCTTTCCCTTTTTATCCATAAGTGTACGTTTTTTTGACTCAATGGTTTTCTTCCCCGAGAGATACTGCCCCGTAAGAGATGAGTCTGCAATTAGCATCTCAGGGACTGTGCCGGTAAACGTCACCTTCCCCCCGTGTTTTCCAGCCTTAGGACCCAGTTCAATCACATAATCAGCCGATTCTATTGTTTCCTGGTCATGTTCTACTACAATGAGCGTGTTTCCCAGTTCCTTAAGATTATGAAGAGTGTCAATAAGAGCTGAGACATCCCGGGGATGAAGTCCGATCGACGGTTCGTCGAGAACATAAAGCACCCCTGTTAGACCGGTTCCGATTTGCGAAGCAAGACGAATACGCTGTAGTTCTCCACCGGAAAGAGTCTTTGCCGTTCGTGAAATAGTGAGGTAGGCAAGTCCCACATTTTTCAGGAAGTTGAGCCTTGAAGCGATCTCCTTAGTGATTGGTTTCGCAATCTGTGTCTCGTATGATGTTATTGTTGCTAGTTCTTTATCTATATACTGAAGCAGCTGTAAAATGGAAAACTGCGACATAACTGCTATATTAATACCATTTATAGTGATAGCTAAAATTTCCGGTTTAAGCTTATCACCATGGCATCTGTCGCAAACTTCCTCCCGCATATACTTCTGAAGCTCGAAGCCTGCATATTCTGAGGTGTTCTCAAAATAGCGGCGCTCAAGTTCCTTGATAATTCCATCAAATACTTCACTGATTGCAGTATCTCTTCCCATGCGATTTGTTCCGTGCACGCGGTATGTCCTGCCGGTACCATTGAGTAAAACACCAATTTTGTCTTCACTAATATTTTCGAGAGGAGTGTTAAGATTGATTCCTTCGTCATCTGCTACTTCACGAATGAGCCGAGTGTACCATGTTTCATGAAAGAAAAATTTGGAGAAAGGCATGATACCGCCCTCATTGATACTCAGTTTTCTATTCAAAACAAGATCAGGATCAATTTTAAAGATAGTACCAAGTCCTTTGCATTTTTCACAGGCACCAAGCGGGGAATTAAACGAAAACATACGCGGCTCTATCTCAGGCAGTGAATGTCCACATGTTGGACAAGAAAATTTTTCTGAATAGAGATTTTCTTCTTCATTTGCTCTTACAATGACCAGACCATCAGATAAAAGTGATGACTGTTCAACATCATTGGTAAGTCGTGAGCGGAGCTGATCTTTGAAGGGATTGTCCTTCAAATTTGCATGAGTGACAGAAAGAGTATCTATAATAGCTTCGACTGAGTGTTTATTTGTTTTGAGTAGACCAATATCGTCGGTTATATCCACAATAGTTCCGTCCACACGAGCCTGATTAAAACCCTTACTCTGTAAATTGTCAAAGAGCTCCTTAAACTCACCTTTTCGTGCTCGAACCACCGGGGACATAATAGTGATTATGTGGGGCTTTATCTTATCAGTGGCGACAGTTTTTATAATTTGCTCTTCAATCTTCCCGACGATCTCATCTACTGATAGCTTACGGATTTCGATACCACAGTTTGGACAATGGGGATGCCCTATACGTGCAAACAGCAATCGAAGATAATCGTATATCTCAGTGATGGTTCCTACGGTAGATCGAGGGTTATTCGAGACTGTTTTCTGGTCGATAGAGATAGAAGGAGATAGTCCTTCAATAAGATCCACATCGGGTTTCTCCATTATTCCGAGAAACTGGCGAGCATATGCCGAGAGTGATTCAACGTATCGACGTTGTCCTTCAGCATAGATGGTATCAAAGGCCAACGAAGACTTACCGGAACCAGATACACCGGTAAATACTACGAATTTATCCTTTGGAATATCTATGTCTACTTCCTTCAAATTGTGTTGTCTCGCTCCCCGAACCTTAATTATGTTAGTCATTGTCTGAGTGGTAAAATGATACTATATCAGATTTCTATTTCTTAACTATCCTTAAGCTCTTTCACCTTTTCCCGTATTTTTATTGCCATCTCAAAATTCAGATCCTCAGCCTGTCGCTTCATTTCAGTTTCCAGTTTTTTAACTACTTTCTTTTTATCCATCGGCGTGAGTGACTCTATATCAATGTGTGTCAGCAATTCACTATCTACTTCGTCTCGCGCTATATCGTATGAAACATCACTTTCCTCACGAACAATAATTTTCTCTCGGATTGGTTTATAAATAGTTTTCGGATCAATATTGTGAGCCTTATTATACTCTATCTGGTATGCTCTGCGACGGCTTATCTCATCTATTGCTTCTTTGATTGAGTTGGTTTCCACATCGGCGTAGAGAATAACTTCTCCACCAATGTTTCGAGCTGCTCTTCCCATTGTCTGCACGAGTGATATTCGCGACCTCAAGAATCCTTCCCGATCAGCATCGAGAATTGCCACCAAAGTCACTTCAGGCAGATCTATACCCTCACGAAGTAGATTAACTCCAATAAGGACGTCATATTCTTTTTTTCTAAGTTTTTCTAGGACGTCAGAACGCTCTAATGTGTCAATATCTGAGTGCAGGTATGCTGCCTTGACTTTCTTTTCTTTTAAAAACTCCGACAGATCCTCTGCTGTTTTTTTAGTTAACGTCGTCACCAGCACCCGCTCACCTTTGGCCACTCTCTTTTCGATCTCGCTAATCAAGTCAGAAATTTCATTTTGTGCTGGCTTTATGGTAATAATTGGATCAACAATTCCAGTGGGTCGTATAAGCTGTTCAACCACTCCATCATAATCATCAAGTTTTTTAAGCTTTGCTTCCTGACGGGCCATATCGACCTCCCAATCCTTGGGAGTAGCTGATACATATACTATATGAGGTGGCAGTTTGTAAAACTCGTCAAACTTTAGCGGTCGATTATCGTAAGCCGAGTTAAGTCTGAAGCCGAAATCTATCAGCGTCTTTTTTCGAGCTGCATCTCCGTTATACATGCCTCCAAGCTGCGGTACCGTCATATGCGATTCATCGATAAATACCGTAAATTTATCGCCATATGCCATTCTAAAATAGTCCAAGAGCGAATATGGCGGATCCCCGGGCATACGCCCGTCAAAATAACGAGAGTAATTTTCGATACCATTTACGTATCCCACTTCTTTAAGCATTTCTAAGTCGTAGTTAACTTTTTGAAGAAGTCGTTGAGCCTCAATCAATCGTCCCCTGTTTTTGAGAGCAGTATGTTCTTTAATTAAGTCGCTTCGTATCTGCTGCTCTGCCTTATTAAGCGCAACAGGATCAGCAAGATTGTGTTTCGCCGGATAAATTACCCATTTACCCGCACTATTTTCTGTTTCCTCTAACTTTTTTCCTGTCAGTGGATCAAATTTATAAAAGCCGGAAATCCTTCCATTATCAGATAAAACCCGCACACCATAATCTTCATACGCAGGATAAATATCCATACTGTTTCCCCTTACCCGGAAAGAGCCGCGCTTAAATTCAAATTCTGATCTATCGTATAGAAGGTGTACCAGTCGAGTGGAGATACTTTTCCAGTCGGCAGGATCGCCCACATTCAGTTCTACTATAAACCGGCGATATTCTGCAGGGGAACCGATATTGTAAATGCATGAAACGGATGCAACTACCACAGTATCTTTACGTGTGACAATATTAGTGGTTGCCTGAAGACGCAGCTTATCAATAAGATCGTTAATCTGTGCTTCTTTTTCGATATAGGTATCGGTCGTTGGAATATAGGCTTCCGGCTGATAGTAGTCATAATATGACACAAAATATGACACCGCATTGTGCGGGAAAAACTCACGCATCTCCTGATACAGCTGTCCTGCCAGAGTCTTATTGTGGGAGATAATAAGTGCCGGCATGTTGAGCTTCCGTATCACACTTGCCATGGTAAACGTTTTTCCTGATCCTGTGACACCAAGAAGTACCTGATTCTTCAGTCCTGATTGTATACCAAACGATAGCTTTTCTATCGCATTGGGCTGGTCGCCGGTAGGAGAAAACGGAGCCTTAAGATCAAACATAATGCGGTAACATTCTACCACAATTAAGAAGAAAGGTAAATGGGTTAGTTAACAGTTAGCAGAGAGATCGTGTGTAGATTGATGTAAAGTAATGTATTTTTTATTTCGCCTGCACCTGTTTCTTGCGAAGGGTCTTCCATTTATGCCAGATGTAGAAACCTACGAGCAGCACTCCCGCCGCCACTACCCCATACTCAAACTTTCGATAATACACCTCAATTGAGTTCCAGTTTTTACCTAGCACATAGCCGATATAGGCCAGAATTCCTGACCAGATAAGAGATCCAAAAAATGTCAGGTAGCAGAACTTCCAGAAATTCATTTCGGCAATTCCCGCTGGAAGCGAGATAAAGGTGCGCACGATGGGCAGAACTCGTGAAAAGAAAACAATCTTTTCACCGTATTTTCGAAACCACTTTTCCGAACGTTCATACTCATCGATCGTAATGAGCATATACTTACCATATTTCTTAATCAGATTTTTAATAAAGGTTTCTTCTCCCCAATATCCAAGCCAATATGCAAGAATTGATCCAAAAAGATTGGCAAGTGCCCCCACGACTATCACCAGCCATATATTAAACGTACCGTTTGAGGCCAGATATCCGGCAAATGGCATAGTTACCTCTGAGGGGATCGGAATTAGAGCCGACTCAGCCGCCATAAGCACAAAGACACCCGCATACCCTGTCGCCTGGATGACCTGTATGATAAAATGGGTTAGTGTTGCAATTATTTGTTCCATGTTTTGAACGTTAATTATTAACTATTTCTCCTATGCTGTACGTTGTCTGTACTCCGATTGGCAATCTCGACGACCTTTCTCGTCGTCAAGCCCGCACGCTCGCAGATGCTGAAATTATCCTAACTGAAGATACTCGTTCAACTGGCTATCTTCTAGAACGAATAGTCTCAGATTTCTCTCTTACGATAAATCCTGCTCAACGCTTAATATCATATTATAAAGAAAAAGAATTCGAAAAACTACCCCATGTACTTGAGTTACTTAATGAGGATAAAATGATTGCGTTAATTTCCGAAGCGGGTAATCCGGCTGTTTCAGATCCTGGATATCTTCTTATAAAGCACGTGATCCACAATCAACTCCCTTTTACGGTAATCCCCGGTCCTTCAGCGGTCACCACTGCTCTTCTTCATTCGGGATTTGATCCATGCCAGTTTCAATTTATCGGCTTTCTTCCCCGTAAAAAATCGCATATCATTTCTTTATTACGCAACATCTCCGAAATGAAAAAAATCGCTCCCAAGCTGGTAACCATTTGCTTTGAGTCTCCCCAGCGACTGCCTGAGACACTTCGGATTATGAACGAGATTGTGCCCGATATGCCCATCTGTATTTGCCGTGAACTTACTAAGAAATTTGAAGAAGTTCTCAGAGGGAAGCCACAGAACTTTCTTGATGCCACTTTTAAAGGAGAAATTACACTCGTTCTAAGCTGATCAGAGTTTATTTTTTATTATTCTTCTGCTTTTATGGTGGACGAGTAGAATTATTTGAAGTATTTTTCTCCAGAAGGCACTGAAATACACGATAGAAAACAAAAGTACCCCCACAAATACCACTGCATCATAAGAATGCCGAATCCAGTAATCGTCATCCAGTCGGATCCACATAGCGAATTCGTCAGTAGACAGCCCAAGCCCGATTCCATACATTACTGCTATGATTCTGGCATTTTTTCTGGGCCATGAATTTATTGCGGCTATTCCGGAAAAAGCCAATAAGAGAAACCCATACGCAAAATGATGAATATGAACGCCGCGGGTACTGAACCAAATAGTGGGGAAAATATATACAAATAGTCGCGAAACAGTGAAGGTCATCAAAAATGTATAAAGAATCCAAAAGTTGCTTTCCTGCTTTTTCTTAACAATCAATTTATCAAACGTCAGGGTAACTAAACTGAATATGCGCCTAAACATAGTGATCATATTATAGCAGTCTTGACACTAGGTAAAATGTGTGATCTAATGAGTATGAAGATTAATTATTGCCCGAAAGGAGGTGGTTAACGAATGAATGATACACCTAAAGTGCCAACAGATGAAGAAATTGAAGAGGAGTTGAAAGCTGAGATAGAAAATCAAAAATCAGTGGAAATCGACAGCGAAGATTTGGGCGATGACAATGATTTCAACGAACTATCTAATGAACAGGTTAGTGATGACATTGAGCCGGACGAAGAGTAAGATATAGTATTATGGCAGTTTTTCATTTTCTCTTTTCACTGTATAACGAATGGCAAAAAGATAAAATTTCCTGGCTGTCTGCCGCACTCGCTTATTTCACTCTATTCACATTTGTTCCCCTCTTTTATCTTACATTTACCTTGTTATTTATGTTTCTCGGTTCGCAGGAATTTACTCAGATTATAGTCAGCGAATTGAGTACTTTTGATGGCATCCAAGCCACTCCTCTTCTTCAGCAACTGATAAAAACCCTTGCTCGGGCTCCTTTTACTTTCCAGACATCATTTGTCGGAGTTATTGCGCTATTTATCGCGGTTATAGGATTCTTTGGATATTTAAAAGACACTTTTAATTCTATATGGCATGTAGAACCAAGAAAATACGCGCACATCGTCCACTCCCTTGCAGTGAGAACTTTTTACTCATTAATTCTTACGACTGCATTCGTCTTTATCATTCTATTTTCATTAATAACCAGCTCAGTAATCAGTTACTTTTCAACATTCTTATCTTTTATATTGCGCGAACAATGGCTGTCGACAGTAATTACGGAAGCTGTAATTTCCTTTTCGATTTTAAGCACTGCGTTTTCGGCAATGTATTGGCTCTTACCCGATGTTGAACTGTCTTGGAAAGATGTAATTCCGGGTGGATTGCTCGCCTCAGTACTATTTACTATTGGAAAATACATTATCGCCTGGTATCTGAGTTTTCAGAGTTTTAGTACCTATTTCGGAGCCGCTTCATCGGTTTTAGCTCTTCTTATCTGGATATATTATTTCGCGCAGATATTTTATATAGGCGGAGAAGTGGTTAAACTACGATATATGTCACGAAAAAACATCACGTCTTTACCTTCCTGATACCCGCTTATCTCGATG
>JAAXWV010000021.1 GCA_013334845.1 Candidatus Roizmanbacteria bacterium
CCCCTGGTTGTTTATCTGAAGAGTTACTGGGACAGTATCGCTGCTGTCAAATATGCGCACGGTTTTTCCAAACAGGCGAAGAGTAATAGGGGCAAGAGTGTCAAAAATCCCGATTGATCCACGGAGGTCAAGTTCGCCTGTTTGAGTGACGGTAACGAGAATGGGGGTGCCGATAGTGATCTTCGCTTGGGGAGCAGTGACTCCTTCCTGTCCCGGACTGGGTTGCGATTCAGCGAGGAGAGTATAGTAATAATCGCCTTGGGGAGCCCCATCAGGCACTCTAATTCTCAATAGAAGCTGTTGCGAGCCTTCACCTTTGAGAAAAAACGGTGTGTCTAGCTGTACCTCGGAATTGTCAAGAGAGAACCGTATTGGCCCCTCCATTTCCGGTTTAATAGTGATTTGTCCAAGTTCATTGCGGGGAGAAAAGGGGAGAACTTTTGTCTGAAAAACTCCCGGATCACCATTATTTATCAGTTGATAGGCGATGAGAAGCGACTTTCCCGGTTGAGCTATCAGCTCTAAGCGTGGTGGAGAGATAGAGAGCGACGCCTTCTGAGCAAACAGCGGTGGTGCAAAAAGACAGAGTGCGATCAGCATCGATACGTTAAGATATAGTCTTGCTATTTTCATTTTCAACTGTTAATTCTTAATTAATATGTCGGTATTGCAGCAAAATTAATAACAGTCTGATAGCTTCCAGCTGCTTGTGTCGCTGAGACATTTGTTTTTACCATCATAGTAGCTTGTCGACTTCTCCCTACATTTGTACTATACATAACCACAGCAGGATTGGCAGAGGCACTGCGGTCGGGTAAAGGACGGAAATAAGTGGAGTCTATGAAATCGGTCGGAATGTCCTGTCCCGTCATCGTGTATCCAAACCCATACGTCGAGTTGGAGTTCCAGATCGCCGCCGATGATGTGGTGCAGGTTCCTCCGTCACAGTTTGTGTCGGGAATGTAATATCCTGCCATAGTGCGCAGTTTCCCTTCTTCGATAGCCGTAACTTGATAGTTTCCAGCAGCACCGAACGAGACGGTAAGTGTGGTATTGATGGTAGCGGGCGTGCCGGGAGTAAGCACACCGAAATTGAGATTGGTGTTGGACACGCTGAACCGGAAGGGAATAATATTATGCCAGTATTGGAACCCAGCTTTTACATAGTATCCGTTTGAGTTAAATGACTGAGCTGCTGTCTGCCCCATGGTGGTCGATATTTTATAGTTGGAAGAGGATTCACTTCTTGCTCCGATATTGACGTTGCCATACTGGATGTGATAAATATTGGAATCCATGTCTGTGGCCTGCACACAGGGAGTCAAAATAATAAATCCGGCGAAGAGGAAAAAAACAATACGTCGTGTAGGAAACATGAAATCATTATGAAGATTTTTCATGAAATTATCAAACACTACTTTTTCCTTTCTTCGTACTGTTCAATTAGTACTTCCAGACGATGTGTGTGTTTTCTAATTTCATGCAGTTGATGGTCGCCCATAAAGTTTTCCAGGTTGTATTTGATACTTTTGATATGATTTTTGAGAAGAAGAGAGAGAAAGAGTATGGAATCGGTATCAGATTCAACGAGCTTACGCTGGAGTATACCTGTTTTAGCTGCCAATTGTCCGAGATAAAGGGCAAACGGAGTAAGAAAAGCGAGCGAAGCAATTGGAATAAGCATCTTCAACCCTTGATCTGGGGGGAGCGAGAGCGTGTAACAGAGCGCGAGTGATAAGGTAGTAACAATTGAGATGGTAGGCTCGAGTAAAAGACAGAGTGAGAACAGGAGAAAATAGTTGAGGAAAAAGAGAGGAGAGCTGACTCCACCGCTTGTTGTGACTGTACTAATAACAACGAACGTAAAAACTACAGATTCAAGAAGGCGAGATTGAGTGAGTTGAGAAAGAATAGTTCGCTTGCTGATAAACAAGATAATGAAAAGAAACGCTATTATCTGCAGCTCATACTCTTTAAGAGGGGAAGCAGCCACGAGAAACGACAAAACGATGGTAACAATCAGGACGATGGAATGAGTGACAGCTAACGGCATAGTTTATTATTATCTATCCGGGGGAGAATATCAAAGAGAATTTTAAATTGGTGTCAATACGTCATTCCCTTCTTTTTCCGGCGGCCTGTCTTCGATTCATTCTCCACCAGTGCTCACCCGCCTCGGAAAGCCGGCGAAAGCTGCGCGCTGGTGGGAGCCCTTTCTCTCAGACACCCGGAAAAAGGGATGTCTAAAAGAGAGTCACTCCTTCGAGTTCCCTCCTCTTATTCCGTTAGTCACCGAGAGTCCCCTCATCAAGAGGGTGTCGGTGCAAGGAATAACGGGGAGGGAGCGAGGAAATATACAATTTCCAAACTTACAAATTTAAAATATTCTCCTTGTGTGTTACAATACTCTTTATGGCACAACAGACATCAAATCCGGCACTAGCAAAAAATTGGACGGCAGACTTAATCGAGGAGTTAAAAAGGGTCACCTGGCCGAGTCGTCAGGACACTATTCGGCTGACCGCAATCGTCATTACTATCTCCTTGCTAATCGGACTATATATAGGTATAATAGATATTCTTTTAGCAAAATTATTGGAGCTATTTACCAAGGTTAGGTAATCATTTCAAATTTACTCATGGCGAAAACTAAACCGGTTGAAAAACCAGAAGAACCAGCACAACAGGGAGAAGAAACAGTATCTGAACCCGTACAAAATCCTCGGGAAGCAGAGGCAAAATGGTATGTTATTCATTCTCAGAATGGCTATGAACAGCGCGTCAAGAGTGCTCTTGAACAGCGTGTCATTTCTCTCGGAGTTGAGGACAAGATTTTTGACGTAGTGATACCTACCCGTGAAATTGTTGTGGTGAAAAAGGGTAAAAAAGCAAAGGCAACTGAGAAAGTTTTTCCTGGTTATGTTCTCATCAAGATGATTCTCGATGATGACTCATGGCTAGTGGTACGAACCACTGAAGGAGTGACAGGATTCGTCGGCGCAGGACTCAAACCGACTGCCATCTCTGAAAAGGAAGTACAGGCCATTATGAAATTCGTCCAGCAGGAACAGCCGAAGTTTAAGGCTAAGTTCTCTGTTGGTGAAGCTGTCAAGATTACCGAAGGCCCATTTGCTGACTTCCTTGGTACCATTGAGGCAATAGATGAAGAAAAAGGAAAGGTTCGAGTACTCGTTTCCATTTTTGATCGGGAGACTCCAGTCGAGCTTGATTTCCTACAAGTAGCAAAGCTATAAACAAAGTTGTTTGTGAGTTCCTTGGTCTTCCTATGTTACGGTAGAGGAGAAGAAGGAATATTATTTAGATTTTTAAAACTATGGCAAAAAAGGTAAAAACACTTATTAAACTGAATCTTCCTGCTGGTGAAGCGACACCCGCCCCACCAGTTGGACCAGCGTTAGGTCAGCATGGAGTTCCTATCATGGACTTCATTAAAGAGTATAACGCTCGCACTGCTCCCCAGAAAGGACAGATTATCCCGGCTGTTATCACTGTTTATGAAGATCGTTCGTTCACTTTTATTACGAAGCTCCCTCCGGTGGCAGCTATGATCAAGCGCAAGCTCGGACTTCAGGCAGGATCAGGCAAACCAAACACAGAAAAAGTAGGGAAGCTTAGTAAGGTTCAGGTAGAAGAAATCGCGAAGGATAAAATGAATGATTTAAATACCGTTGATCTTGCTGCCGCTTCCAATATTGTAGCCGGCACCGCTCGTTCAATGGGAATAGACGTAGAAGCGTAACGCTTCGCGGGTAACATAGAACGTGAAACATGAAGCATGTTCACGAAGTGTTTGTTCCATGTTACTGTTACATGTTATTTGTTAAGTCATACCGGATCCGGAACCCAAACACGGATTAGGGAGACAATTTATTATTTATTAAACATATATGGGAAAAATCAGAACACGTGTGATTGGAGATGAAGAAGTTGAAAAGCAGCAGAAAGATGAGCAAAAGAAACGCTCAGAGCAGAAAAAGAAAGAGAGAAAATTGAATCTCTCTGATTTGAAAGATGCAAAAGATGATGTTGTTGTCGAAGAATCACAAAAAGAAGTAGAAAAAGACGAGAAGCATGAAGTGAAAGTAAGATCTCACGGAAAACGCTATTCTGAGTCAAAGAAACTTGTGGAGAAAAAGAAGAAATATCATCTTGAAGAAGCTGTTGCTCTTTTGAAAAAAATGAAGCGCGCACAGTTTGAAGAATCAGTTGAAGTTCATTTGAATGTTGATAAGGAAGGCTTGAAGGGAGAAGTTGAGCTTCCTCATTCCACCGGAAAAACAGTTCGAGTGGCTGTGGTAGACGATGCACTTCTTGATAAACTGGAGAATGGAGTTATTGATTTTGATGTGTTGGTAACTCATCCATCATTCATGCCAAAACTTGCAAAATATGCTCGTATTTTGGGTCCGAAAGGCTTGATGCCCAATCCAAAAGCTGGCACCATTTCCACCGACACAGATGCAGTGGTTAAAAAATTCTCAAAAGGTGTGCTTCGCTGGAAGGGTGAGGCAAAATTTCCCCTCGTACACCAGCTCGTAGGTAAAATCAGCCTTGAAGATGCTGCTCTCGCTGAGAACGTCCGGGCTTTTTACAACGCTGTTGGAAAAGTACATGTCAAGAGCATGGTAATCAAATCCACCATGAGTCCATCAGTCTTAATTGATATAGATACGATCTAAGACGAAGAATACGTAAAAAACAGGGGCGGCTGAAAAGCCGCCCTTTTTAGTATTTGCTCATTCTCCCTTTTCTGTATAATGGATTAATGTCTACCATTACCGATACAAACTCATCCTTTTGGAACTATCTAAGTCAGCCTCAAAAAGATCTTATCCTGGAGGGCAACTACCTCATCACTGAGATTATTCAGGATAATAAATACGGGTTTAAAGATTATGCTTTTTTGGTGTTTCCCTTTGCAAAAGCATACGAAGGATTTCTTAAGGAGTTATTTAAAGATATAGGATACATCTCTCATCTTGATTATATTTCGGATCATCTTCGTTTGGGAAAGCTTATGTCTCCCAATCTAGTGGGAAGGCTCGACGGTAAATCACTTTATAAACAGGTAAAAGAAAGTACTACAAAAGAAACTGCCGACCGGATTTGGAATACGTGGAAGGAAGGACGAAATCAAATCACTCACTATTATCCTCATAACTATAAAGCCATTACTTTTGACGAAGCAAAACAAATTGTCGGAACTATTATCCAAACCATGGAAGACGCATACGCAAAATTAAGCCCACGAATCTTAGATCGTGTTTCACAACCGGTCATTAGTATATAGTATCGTTATGGCAGGACTTACTACCGCTCAAGCTAAAAAAATTCTAGTATCAATAGGACCAAATACGATTCCTGAAAAGCCGCCGCGCAGTATACTACTTCAGGTAATTTCTCAGTTCGCCAATTTTCTTTCTCTGTTGCTTTTTATTGCCGCTGTGTTCTCTTTTTATATCCAGGAAATAACTGATGGTGTCTTGATTTTGTTTGTTCTTCTTCTCAATGCTGCTTTCGGTGTTTATCAGGAATATAAAGCAACGGAAGCGATAGCCGCACTAAAAAAAATGACCTTTAGTATGGTCCGGGTACTGCGCGATGGGGAAGAGGTGAGTCTGGACAGCCGTGAACTTGTCCCGGGTGATGTGGTTGTGCTAGAAGAGGGAATGAAGGTGCCGGGAGATGGAATTATTCTATCTTCAAGTCATCTTGAGGCAAATGAGGCTTCGTTAACCGGAGAATCGTTACCTTCACCAAAACAAAAAGATGATCCACTTTACATGGGCACCGTTATATCAAAGGGACGGGGCACATTTGAGTTGAAAGCAACTGGTTTGAAAACACAGTTTGGTCGAATTGCAACCGAGTTATCGCGCATTCCCACTCCTCGTACTCCCCTTGAAAAAAAACTTGATCATCTCACTATGATCGTGGGTTTTATCGGCATTGTTGCTTCAGTATTGGTGTTTTCTCTTTCTGCCGTACAAGGTGTGGGATACTTTCCCTCATTTCTCCTCGCTATTTCCCTCGCTGTTGCTGTTGTACCCGAAGGTCTTCCCGTTGTGATGACTATGACTTTGGCAATTGGCACCCGAGTTTTGGCACAGCGGAATATGGTTGTTCGTAAACTTTCTTCTATTGAGGCATTGGGAAGCATTACGGTAATTGCAACAGATAAAACAGGCACACTCACGGCTAACGAGATGAAGGTAAGAGAATTCTCCGTTGATGGAAAGACACATATCGCGGGGCATTCTATGCGACATACCAGCGATCGATTTTCTAAACTGCTTCTTACCTGTACACTATGTTCCAGTGCCTCATTGGTCTATCAGCATGAACGTAAAAAATATGATGTACTGGGTGATCCAACAGAAGGCGCACTTCTATACTTAGCACAGGAGAATGGATGCGACTATGAAGCACTGCGTAGCGAATGGAAGACTACTGATGAGAAGCCATTTGATAGCATTACTAAAACAATGACAGTGCAGGTTACAAAAGGGGAGGAAAAGTTGGAACTCATAAAAGGAGCATATGAGTCGATACTATCACACTGTTCGTTGAGCGAAGCTGAAAAAAATGAAGTGGAAAAAGTGACGGACGTGTGGGCATCTGAAGGGCTGCGAATTTTAGGATTTGCATATCGTGATTTAACAGGAAACAACAAACCGATCTTTCTTGGTATGGTGGCTCTCTATGATCCGCCCCGCCCGGAGGTAAAAGAGGCAGTAAAAAAAGCTCATGAAGCCGGAATAAAGGTGGTAATGATAACAGGAGATAATGAACGGACTGCCGAGGCAATTGGCGTACAGGTAGGGATTATCGGAAGAGGGGGAGAGATTTTAACGGGGGCCCAAATCGAGGAATTTTCTGATGAAGAACTTCTTTCAGTACTGCCTCGGGTACGGATCATTGCTCGTGCGACTCCCTTTCATAAAGCACGTATCGTAAGACTCTATCAGAAGCTAGGTGAAATTGTGGCTGTGACCGGCGACGGAGTGAATGATGCAATAGCTTTAAAACAGGCGGACGTGGGAATTGCGATGGGAAAAGTGGGGACTGATGTGGCCCGGGAGACGGCAGATATGGTTTTGTTGGATGATAACTTTGCCACTATTGTGGAGGCAATTGAAGAGGGGAGAAATATCGTAAAAAATATCCGCAATGCGATCAAATATCTCTTGGCTACGAATGCTTCGGAAACGCTTGTTCTCATTGGAGGACTCCTCCTCGGCCTGCCATATCTCTTTACGGCAATTCAATTTTTGTATATTAATCTCATCACAGATGGTATTCCGGCCTTTTCACTTGCTTTTTCACCCCATGAGGATAATGTGATGCGTAAGTCGCCCCAACGTATTAATAATCTTTTAACCTCCTTCGATATAATATATATCACGACCGTTGGCTTTTTAGCAGGGGTAATAATATTGTGGACGTATTTTCTCGTAGAACAGTTGGGGTTGGGTGATGGGCGCACGGCGGCTTTTACTGTACTTGTTATTATGCAACCATTTATCTTTATTGATCTTTGGCTGACACATCACTCGATAAAAGTGTATTTTAAGAAAGTACTTACCAAAATTAGCCTCACCGCATTTTTCCTCTCGTTTGCGATTCAGTACCTTATTGTGACTGTACCGTTTTTGGCAGAGAAACTGAAAGTGACCCTCTTATCGCCCTTGCTTTTGATATTATGCACCCTTATTGCTTCCAGTATCTTTCTAATTGTTCGACTGGTTAGTCACGCGTTTGGCAGTCGTCGATCATGAAAGGCTCCGTACGGTCTCTGCAATCGCCTGAGCATCAATTTCTTCAAGTCTCATGACCTGTGCCGGCGTTCCCGAGTGAGGGGTTTTGTGTACTGCCAAATGCTTAAAGGTCACACCTGTACCGGTAAGTGTGGTGGCAACTGCTTCGCCAATACCCCCATATGGGTAGTGGTCTTCCACAACGATCGCAGTACCCGTCTTTTTGGCCAGTTTCGTGACGGTCTTTACATCAAGCGGCTTGACGGAGTAGAGATCGACAACCGCAATAGAAACCCCTTCTTTTTTAAGGATATCGTAGGCTTTCAGTGCCTCATGAAGGGTGATACCGGCTGCAAAGATTACAGCCTTGTCTTTTGTCGATGAGCGAACTATTTTTGATCCACCGATAGGAAACTGTTCATCATTCGGGTAAAGCACTGCTGTTTTTTCCCGGGTAGTGCGTAGATAAACAAGACCTTCAGCTTCGCTCATGCTTTTAGTAAGGCTGGCAGTAGAGGTCGCATCAGAAGGGTAGAGTACGGTTGCTGAGTTGACGGCGCGTAGCATGGCAATATCCTCAAGAGCCATCTGGGAAGAGCCATCGGAACCGATCGAGACGCCGGCATGGGAGCCGACAATTTTTACGTTCGCATGAGAATACTGGCTCATGCGAATCTGATCGTAGGCACGGGCAAGGAAGGCAGCAAACGATGAGGCAAAGGGTACGAATCCGACTTTTGACATGCCAAGCGCAGTGCTTACCATATTCTGTTCAGCAATAAACATCTCGTAGAATCGCTCCGGGAAGGCCGCCTTGAATTTATCGGCGAACGTGGAATTTGAGGTTTCCGCATCGAGAACCACTACTTCATCGTGAGCTTCTCCAAGGGCGGCGAGCGCTTCGCCATAGGCTTCCCGGGTAGCTACCATATCACCCTGGTTATAGCGTGGTAATTTGCAAGGAGATTGCTTCGCTCTGTTCGCAATGACAGGGAGTTTGAGCGCAGGAGTTATCTTACCTTTCAAACTCAAATTAACCTCTCCAACCTCACTTAGAGCAGCGGCTAGCTGATCTTTCGGCACCGCTTTTCCATGCCAGTTGTCCTGATTTTCGAGAAAAAGTACCCCTTTCCCCTTCATGGTTTTGGCGATAATCATAACTGGTTTTTCGTGAGGATTCTCGGTTTCGGCGAAAGCAGCATTCACTGCTTCAAGATCATGGCCGTCCTCTACGAGAATGACGTCCCAGCCAAACGATTGTACCCGATCTGCGTAGGTGGCGATATCCCAGCCCTCCATAGTCTCTCCCCGCTGTCCGAGACGATTGACATCGAGAATACCGACGAGATTATTTGTTTTGTAGTAGCCGGCGAGCTGGAGTGCTTCATAGATCTGACCCTCGGCAAACTCCGAGTCGCCCATAAGTACATATACTTTTGGTTCTCGTACGTCCGTAACTCCTTTTGTAGCGAGCTGTGCTTTTATCCCGAGTGCCATACCGAATCCGACCGAGAGACCTTGTCCGAGAGAGCCGGTTGAAACATCAATCTGGTCAAACTCCGGCGTCGGATGTCCTTCAAGGCGGGAATCAATCTGACGGAGCGTCAACAGTTCCTCGTGGGTGAGGACGCCTGAAGCCTGGTAGAGTGCATAGAGCAGAGGGGCCGCATGGCCTTTAGAAAAAATAACACGGTCGTTAAAAATATAGCGAGGATTTTCGAGATCATAGCGGAGGTAACCGTTAAAAAAGAGAGTGGTGAGGAGTTCAACTCCCGACATGGACGAGGTGGGGTGTCCCGATCCGGCCGCCGTGGTGGAGGTGAGAATGTTGTATCGAACGAGCTTACAAAGTTCGGCAATATGATTCATGATAAGGGTACAAGGGAATAAATAATACACAAATCGTAGCACAATTTACGAGGGTGCACAAGGCAAAGTGGACGTTTAACAAAACCATAGATGAGGAATATGCTATATAATCAAATAATGGCCGAGAATATTACCTCACCCACCATGTCGGGCGTTCTAAAAAGATTACAAGAAGGCGCGGGAGATTTGATAAATAAACCTGCAATAAATCCTGTTTTGAAAGATCCACTGCCTTTACCCATTCCGGTGGAAAAATCACTTGCTAGGGTTGATTCGGGCAGAGATAAAGCTACTCAATCGTTAGCAGAAGCTACGCAAGGAATAACCGAGCAACAACGCCAAATTAAAGCGTTGGAAGCTCAAATAGCTAGTCTAGCCAAGACCAGGAGAGAGCGACATAAATTGGGGAAAAAAGTAAAACATTTAACTTCCGCTATTTCTCAAAATGCCGATGCTATCCAACGTAAAATAGATGATACCGGTGAAGCTGTAGATAGTATTGCTCATCATAGCAGTCAGGATATTCGTACGCTTTCCAAAGAGATTATTGTTGATCCTCATACGGGGCTTCCGCTCTCCGATTATTTAGCAAAAGACATTGCCTCAGCAATTGAAAATGAGCGGTTTGATGAAGGTGATAATGAAAGGAAAATTGAGGACCTGAACAGAATTCGTATACTATCTTCCGACATGATGCTATTTCATTACGCAAATGTTGAGCTGGGCTCGGATGCCTTCGACGAGAGATTAAGGGCAATGTGCGCTGGTTTACGAGATATGGGGAGGTATCTGGCGAACGGCAAGGGAGAGGTATATAAACCATTTAAAGACGCACAAGAGGCGGATGAGGCAGAAGGTATCCGTCTGTATTTCCCACCAGGGTCAGTCCCCCGTCTGTACCTTGATTTTTTGAAGAGTGATGAGATTACTATAGAATCATATCGGAATAAGCAAGGCGGTGACGAGTTCCAGTTTAAGCTAGAGTTTCCTCCAGGCAAGACAGATCGTGGGACTATGGATGTGGCAAAGGATTGCCTCGATTTTGTTATAAAGACTACTACACTGAGCAAAAATATTGTCACGGTAGCTCAACTGCCTGATTCATTAGGATTAAAACAGGAAGATGCTGACAGGGAAGAATTTGATGAATACTGGAAAGGGCGTGCGGAAGTGCTGCGGCTTGTATCCGGAGTCGCAAATGCCATGAACCTGTTAAAGCCCCGGTTAAGGGATGGGGAAAAGCCGCTCGACGAGAAGCCAGTAGTTACATTTGATCGTGACAAGCCGCCCGAAGTTGTTCCCTGGGACACATATCTTAACGCCATGAGATACTATTGGCGTGACATAGAGGGCCCTTTTGATCACCTAACAATGACGATGGCCAGAACACGCTCCAGAGAGTTACTTGCACCGGTCACGATGGATTACGCAGCAGTGCTGACGCCAGATGGAAAAATTCCCGGTCTTGGTGATGAGCTTATGAAAACAGTTGTTGAAGCGGGCGATCTAGCCCAGAAAATATGGAATGATCATCAGGAACTGCCCTTTGATATACGCAAAATCAAACCACATATGTTTCGGGAATTCGGCAATAAGATTTTGGCCAGGCTAAATGATCAGGTGAACAATACCGCCAAACGGGCGAGTAAGTACGAACTTCTGAAAAGTGCATTTAAGGGCAATCTGGCTGCAATCTGTCTGGTGGGAGCGGTAGAAAAAAGCGGTAGGGACTTTATCCCGGACTTGACGGAAGCCGAACGGGTAGACCTACGCGCTATCTTGGTCGAAGAGTATGGTCGATCCGAACGGTTTAAGGAAATATTAAGTGGTTTTCTGGTAATTGCTCTTGACGATGCGCGCATTGCATACAATAAAGCAAGAGGCATACCCCCTGACGAGATATGAATGTAATCTACAAGATTCCACTCTAATTAAGAATCATAAGCGGCGATAAAAACCTCGCTGCGAAGTATCAGGTTTTTGCGAAAAAGACGAAGGAGACCGGAACAGACACAGACGTTCTCGATATTGGATATCTCACGATCGTCCGTTAATTGATCACGAAATACCTGGAGGTGTCGGGGGATGGAGAATCAACCCACATCCTTCCATGATCGGTTATATTCTTTTAAGAGCTCTCCCATCATCGTTACGTTTTTAATATGAGAAGTTTGAAAAATAACAAGACTTATAGTATAATATTGGGTTATATCTATCGGGAAAAAAAGTTAATTTCCCAAGAAGGTTTAATTACTGTCAAATATGAAAGAATTTCTTCATCGACCAACGTCGCCTGAGAAGTTATATAGAGTAGAGCAAGAACAAATTGCCACATCTTATAGTATTCTTGTAGATCAGATGAAAGCTTTATCCCGCTTCGATGCTGTTTCTCCAGAAGGAGAATATAG
>JAAXWV010000022.1 GCA_013334845.1 Candidatus Roizmanbacteria bacterium
ATCTTGGATGGGTTATTTGTGCTTGCGATAGACCTTCTCATGGAGCCGTTGCAGGTACAGTTTGGTACCTGGAGATGGTTAAGTAGCGGGTTATATTATGGCGTTCCGATAGGAAATTTTATCGGCTGGTTTATTGTTGCTGTAATTGCATCGGGTATTTATCGTGTATATGAATATCGTCTTTCGCCTGTAAAAAAACTAATGCGAAAGGAGAGTATATTAATCCCTGTCTGTTGTTATCTTGCTACTTACCTTTCATTCATGATTGTAGCTTTGAAAAACAATATGAGCTTGCCAGCCATTATCGGCAGCCTTGCAATGGCACCCGGCATACTGGTAAGTGTTGGTCTTTTTATACGATGGAAGTACCGGAAGAGAGGTTGCTAAGCGGCTCCATTTTTGCTACACTAAGATTAGCAGTACTGTGATCTATGTTTGGTTTTAATTTAGTAGATTGGTTCTTTCTGGCTTTGATTCTTTACTATGTCTTCCTGAACAGGGGGTTTATTGAAACTTTGCTTGAAGTAGTAATATTTATAATCGCATTAGTAAGTGCTTATGCTCTGTTTCCCTCTCTGGGAGCATTCTTCGGCTCGTATTATTACCTTTCGCGAGGCTGGGCAGATGCGCTGGGTTTTAGCATTGCCTGGTTCAGCATCGAAAGTCTGCTCCATTTCATCGGCACTTTCTTTTTGTCAAAAAGCCTGGTGGTTATACGGAAAAACAAACTAAATCAGGGAGCAGGTGCAGTGATGGGTTTTTTTCAGGCATGCTTTATGTTTCTCTTTTTTGTGAGTTTCATTTTTGCATTGCCTATACGTGAGCCGTTCAAACAACAAATCGTAAAATCTCGCACCGGACCATATTTTCTCGAGTTATCACAAGGAGTTCAAACGCAGATAAAACAAGTGTATGGTGGAGCAGTGACTGATACGCTTAATTTTCTCACTATTCATCCCAAGACAAACGAAGTTGTAGAGTTGGGCTACACGCTCAATAGACAGGATCTTCACGTTGATTCCTCTTCAGAAGACACGATGGTACAGATGGTAAACAACGAACGCATCAAAAATGGCCTTACTCCGCTTACTCTCAACACCCGGCTTCGTGATGTTGCGCGGGTTTACGCTGATCAAATGTGGGAAAACGGCTTTTTCTCCCACATCTCAAAAGTTGATCAAACGAGTGTCTCAGGCCGGATAACCCGTCAGGGGATTGATTATCAGATCGTTGGTGAAAATCTTGCCCTTGCGCCGGACGTATATCAAGCACACGAGGGGTTAATGAATTCAGCGGGCCATCGGAAAAATATACTCACTCCTGAATATGGCGAGATAGGAATCGGAGTTATAGATGGAGCATTGAAAGGAAAAATTTTTGTGCAGATTTTTAAAAATTCGTGATTAAAACAGTTCTGGTTGGTCAGGGTTCAGATCAGGTTTCTTTTTTTCTTTCTCTTTGGCTGGATTTTGTTTTTTCTCATGAAATAACCGCTCTAGGAGGGTACTCAACTCGAGTTCTCGTAGTTTTGACCGCATATTCTCCCCAAAACCGTTGTAGCGTGTTGCTTCCAGGTTGAATGGTATATCGAGTGTGGTGAGGATAGTTGCTAGTTGTTTAGATAATATAATCGACTCTGTATGTTCGCTGATAAGTGTACGAATGCGTTCCTCCTTGATAGTGTCAACCTTTTCAAGCATGTTTTCCACTGAGTGATATTGGTTAAGTAACTTCTGGGCAGTTTTGGGTCCAATACCTTTAGCCCCTTTATAGTTATCTGATGAATCACCCATCAAAGCTTTAAGGTCGGGGATGAGGGTAGGAGGCACGCCGAATCGTTCCTGTACGTCGGTGGGCGTATAGAGTCTGGTACTCGATACACCTGTAAGGGGAGTGATAACAAACACGCTTTCAGTGACGAGTTGCATAAGGTCTTTATCCCCGGTGAGAATAAGGGTACGTAGTCCGGTTTCTGAGGCGACACGGGTAGCCACGGTTCCAATCACATCATCTGCCTCATAACTAGGCAACTCCATGCGATGAATCCCCGCCAAATCAAGGAGATTTTGAATAATTGGTACCTGAGTTTTGAATTCATCGGGCAGTTTCTTACGGTGAATTTGATAGGTTATCAGCATCTGTTTCCGGAAGGTGGGGACTGGCGTATCAAAACAGATAACCAGATATTCTGGATGAAAATCAGCTATGACTTTGCTAATCATCGTAAAAAAACCATAGATAGCATTCGTTGGTACACCTATAGAGTTATTTAGAGGAGGTAAAGCATGAAACGCCCGATGCATAATTGCATTACCATCGATGACGAGGAGCGTCTTCATATATTAGATGCTTGCAACTGGTTTGGGGCCAATAAGCTTTTCAAATTCATCCTGGTCAAGATTTTCATTCTTAATAAGTTCGTTTGCGACTTTATCGATTTCATCATGATGCTCTTTGATAATGGCGACTGCATTTTCATACGCTACAAAGAGAATCTGTTTAACCTCCTGATCAATCTTTGCCAACATTTCTTGAGATATATTGTTTTGTTCCCAGTACTGTTTTCCCCACTCAGTTACATCCATTGTTGGGCCAAAATTAATAGGTCCTAATGAACTCATACCATACTCCATTACCATCGCTTTGGCTACGCGGGTTGCCTGATCAAAATCGTTTGCAGCGCCGGTAGTTATCTCGTTAAAAATGGTCACTTCAGCGGCACGTCCTCCCATCATGACACTCAACCGTTCTAGAAGGTGAGATTTTGTTTCGTGAAGTTTGTCAGCGGCCGGCGGTATAAGAGTATATCCGAGGGCCATTCCACGAGAGACAATTGAAATACGGTGAACGGGATCTGTATGCACTTGAAAATGAGAAACAATTGCATGTCCCGCTTCATGATATGCGGTTAGTTTTCGGTCGTAATCTGACTGGAGTCGTTTCTTTTCCGGCCCTAGTTTTACTTTTGTTGCCGCTTCCTCAATATCGTCCATATTTATCTTATCTTTTGCTTGACGTGCTGCATAAATAGCCGCTTCATTTAACATATTTTCCAAATCGGCACCTGAAAAGCCAACTGTTCTTTTGGCGACTCTGTCCCAATTCACATCGTCAGAGAATGGTTTGTTTTTGGCATGGATAAGTATGATAGCTTTTCGACCTTCAACATCTGGATAATCAACAACTATGCGGCGATCAAAGCGGCCTGGTCGAAGGAGCGCTGGATCAAGGAGATCTCCTCGGTTAGTGGCAGCGATTACTACAACCTGCTCGGTAGGAGCAAATCCATCCATTTCTACGAGGATTTGGTTTAGAGTTTGTTCGCGTTCATCATGAGAAGGCATTGCCCCCACGGATCGAGCTCGTCCAATGGCGTCTACCTCATCGATAAATATAATGGTAGGTGCATTTTTCTTAGCGGTTGCAAAAAGATCACGTACTCGTGAAGCTCCAATACCGACTAGCATTTCCATAAACTCCGAACCGGCAATTGAGAAAAAAGGCACGTTTGCTTCACCGGCCACCGCTTTAGCGAGTAATGTCTTGCCACATCCAGCTGGTCCAACGAGTAGTACGCCTTTGGGGGTACGGGCACCAATTTTTTTAAACTTTTCAGGATGCTTGAGGAAGTCTACTACTTCTTCCAGTTCTTTTTTAGCTTCATCTACACCGGCAATATCGTTAAAAGAAACTTTCGGCATGTCTTTGGTGTATCGTTTGGTTCGAGCCTGTCCAAAAGAAAAAACCGAATCCTGAGCACCTTTTGCCTGGCGGAAAAGGAAGACGAAAAAAGCCACCATTAAAAGAGTAGGAATAATATTACTGATGAAGTTGAGGAATCCCGAAGACCCTTGTGTGTCTTTCACAACGATATTGACATTATCGATATTTGCCCCCGAATCTTTTAGTGTCTGAATAAAACTGCCGTTTGTCTCTTTATAGCTGATTGCATACTTGTCGCTATTGTACTGAACGAGCACTTTATTGTCAGATATCTCTATTTTTTTTATCTTTCCGTCTTTTATATCTTTAATAACGTTTGTTATGGGAACTTCAGGCACAGCTTTTGATAATTCACGGGTAAATGTTGAATAAACGTAGAAGAGAAAAAGACTGGTAAACAAGATGATAAAGATCGTTTTAAGATTAAAGTTGAACTTAAATTCAGTAATTTTACGAGAGGACGATTTATTATTTTGAGTATTCTTTTTTGATGCCATAGGGTAATTGTATCAAAAATTTGGTAGAATAGGGGGTTAAACTGCTATGAAAATAGTACCTATTAAAGACATTACTATCGGTCAAGTATGTGACGTCCTTCGACAAGGGGGAGTTGTAGTCATTCCCTCAGATACTGTATATGTCTTAGCAGTTGATGCTAAGAATGATGAAGCTGTGAAAAAGCTTATAGAAATAAAAAACCGGCCAGCAGGAAAACCCATTTCTGTGTTTACCTCCGGCTTTGAGATGATTGGCCGGCTAACTATGTTGAACTCAAAAGAGTACGAGATGCTTGATCGGATTCTCCCTGGACAGTTTACCGCAGTATTAGCTTCCCGACATCAGGTAAGCCCACTCCTTGAATCGGAGGATGGTACTATAGGCATTCGTTATATCCGCAATGAATTTGTGACCCGTTTGGTTACTGAGTTTGGAGGTCCAATTACAGCCACGTCAGCCAATCTTTCCGGTAAAACATATGTGCATAGTGTTGATTCATTTCTTAATACACTATCCGAAAAGCGAAAGCAACTTATTGATTTGGTAATTGATGCAGGAAAGCTTCCTCCCAATAAACCGTCTACGGTGATCGACCTAACTCAGCCAACTGTTTCTATTTTACGTGCTGGAGACATACAGTTTACCCGGGAAGAAAAGATCGTAAGTCACTCTGAAGAAGAAACACAGGCGCTGGCTGTTCGTATCCTGTCAGAACATACTGAAGATTTGGCAAATGAGCCGCTTTCAATTATTCTCAAGGGTGACCTGGGAGTAGGGAAGACAGTATTTGTTAAAGGTCTGGGTGACATACTCGGCATTAAACGGATTGTTTCGCCAACCTATGTCATATACTATGAATACGATACTGTTAACTATCCCTATGTCGAAAAACTTATTCATTTTGATTTATATAATATCCAATCACCGGAAGAATTTGAACCACTTCACATTCAGGATTTATTGAAGCCGCGGAATCTTTTATGCATTGAGTGGGGAGAAAAAATCGGTGAAGTATTTCCTATGTTAAAAGCAAAGGGAAAGGTGATTTTTATCTCTATTTCCCATGTTTCCAAACATGAACGGAGTATTGTCATCCAAGAATAAATATGTATATTTTAGCTATTGACACATCATGCGACGAAACTTCGGTCGCCATAACTTGTGAGAGAAAAGTGATTGCGAATGCACTATACTCCCAGGTACTTATGCATAGGGAATGGGGCGGCGTAGTACCATCTCTTGCACGAAGAGCTCATGAGGAGAGAATTGACCTCGTGGTCGCAGAGGCAATAAAAAAAAGTGGATTAACGTATCAGGAAATAGATTGTTTCGCAGTGACTCAAGGGCCGGGTCTTGCCATCGCTTTGGAAGTAGGTATAAAAAAAGCGAAAGAATTGAGTGAGAAGTATGGAAAGAGGCTCATCTCCGTTAACCATCTGGAAGGCCATATTTACTCCTGTTTTGTACAAAATTCCCGCGGCAATCCTAACAGGGAGATAAAGTTCCCTTACCTTGCAAGTGTGGTATCAGGAGGACACACGGGGCTCACAGTTATGAAAGATCATCTTACCTATGAAGTAATTGGAGAGACACGCGACGATGCAGCCGGTGAAGCCCTTGATAAAGCGGCACGCATGCTAGGATTAGGTTACCCGGGCGGAAGCGCTATAGAGCGACTTGCAGAGGAAGTAGACAATTCTGACGTTTATAAATTTACCCGCCCGATGCTGAAGTCACATGATTTGGATTTTTCCTTTTCCGGATTGAAAACAGCCCTTTATTATCTCGTGAAAGACATGGGGGAGCAGAAAAGAAACGAAGAAATTCATAATCTTGCCAGTTCATTTCAA
The DNA here is from genome assembly GCA_013334845.1 of Candidatus Roizmanbacteria bacterium. Classification (GTDB taxonomy): domain Bacteria; phylum Patescibacteriota; class Microgenomatia; order UBA1406; family GWC2-37-13; genus JAAXWV01. The sequence goes on from JAAXWV010000022.1 coordinate 6,072, forward strand.
GAGGCCGTTTTTGATACTCTCATCCGGAAGACAGATCAGGCGATGAAGCAAACAGGCTTGTCTCATCTTCTTGTTGGGGGCGGCGTAATTGCCAACAAATATTTACGTAAAAAGTATCGCACTTTAGCTAAAAAGTATCGAGGGTCTGCATATTTTCCAACCTATACCTACCTTACCGGTGACAATGCAGCAATGATTGGTATAGTGGCCTATTATAAGGCTCTACAGAATAAATACGTCGACGCTGATCATCTTGATCGGATACCCCGTTATTCACTTGAGGATTTATAAGAATACTATTGTTTAGTCAGTTTCAGTTTGTTATCTCTTGCAGTTACCAATAGTAATATATTATGATATATTTCAATGGAACCAAATCCCTCTCCTGTTTCTGACAAAAATAATCGAAGCCTTCTTTTTTTAGTGGGCGGAGTGGCTCTTTTCATCTTGATTTTACTTATTATTATAGTCGCGGCAAAGAAAAGAACGCCAACCCAAAATACGAACACTTCACAAAATCCTCTCCCTAAAACAGCTATAACAACAAAACCTATGCCAACAGTTGTAAAGACAGTCCCTCTATCTGAAACTTCCATTGGCATACTTTCGTGGTTAGATTCTATGAAAAATTCTGCAGGCGTTTACTATGGTTCATATCAATGTACAGCAAAAACCTGTGAAAAACCGGTTGTTAGCTACACAGCCGGCATAGCTGCTATCTGGGGAGAATTTCAACAATTCTCCAAAACGAAACAGTCCAGTCTTAGCCAGCGAATTTTAAAAGATTTGGCAACTTATAATAATAAAACTTCCGTACCCACGTTACAGAATGATTTTTGGCACTGTAAGTTTTTATATGACATTGCAAGCTCTGCCACATCAACGGCAGAAATGAAAATGGCAGCTAAAAATTTATGTGATCGTGCTCAGTATCATCCTGCTGATGTAACTGATATTGCTAAACTAACAGTACATACTTTAAATGCTCCTGATGTCTCATCCCTCTTGAAAAAAGGTGTCATTATGGACTCCGAAATTACGGCAAATTCTGAAAATTTTGATAGATATTCTGCTTATGCCTCCGATTTTATAGCTAAATATCTTTGGACCGGAGATGAGCAATATCGTAATACTGCCTATGTTTATTATCGAAAAGCGGTCCAGGTTTATAGTACGATGAAAGAAAAAGCCAGTGTATATAGTATTTTGTTGTTTGCAAACACATCAGTTGACATGTATAAAACCACAAAATCGGATCAATATAAACAACTCGCTTTAATGCTAAAAACAAAATATGATCAGAAGGCATGTGTTCGCATTGAAGACTGTAGTATGCTTGCATATCTCGACAATGAGTTGTACAAAGTGACTCAAGATCAAATCTATCGAACTCAAGCAAAAACGGTAATCGGAGGTTTGGCGAATCAGATCTTTGATGCAGATACCTACTCGGGTGAGTTGCAAGGAAAAAAAGCCTATCGGTCGTTTACGAATGACGTAAGCATGTATAGTACGAGAATGAATGGCATATTATTAGGATTAACTGCTGAGACAATTCAATGAATATAAAAACACTAATTACTCTAATCATGGGTTTTGCGCTTTTCTGCTCATTTTCTGCTCAGCAGATTAGAGCAGATTATTCAGCATACTGCACAGACATCAAGAGTCAGTGTGCTGCTCAGTCGAGTAATGGTTCATGTTCCGCTACATGTGATACCACAACAGGCACATGGTGGTGCCAGCCCACGTGTGCAGATGGTTTTGAATCCGGTTCATGTTCAGCAGACGCAAAAGATCATTGTGTGGAGCAGACGCCTTCGTGCGCTTTGTGCGGAAACACCACAAGTACCGCCTGTCACTGTACGTTGGCTACGGATCACGCATATTGTGATAAAGCCTCATCGACAGGGTGTACTATGAAGTATAAATCCGGTTGCGGCAAGGGTGAGACATTCGTAGCGGTACCCATGTCTACATGTGATGCCGAATCTAATGTGGCATATCATTGTCCAACTAATACTCCCACGCCTACTAATAAACCTGCGCCCACCAATACACCACTTCCTGTTCCGTCAGCAACGAAAGTACCGACTCCCACTGCTGGCCAATGTGCTCTTAAAAGTTGGTCGTGTACAGCTCCCTGTTGGGTATGTGATTCTAATGGAATGAAAGTGCATTCGTATTCAAACAATTGTTCTCCAGATGATTGGAATAAATGTAATTGTTACGATAATCCGACAGCTCCAGGTTGTGTTACTGCTATACCCACACCGACTAACATGCCTACAAGCACACCGGCTCCGACCGATACTCCTATGCCGACCAATACGCCTACGCCTACCCCCACCCCTACGCCTGCACAACCAACTGCCGTGATCCAACAACCAAAAGCAAGTGATGTCTCAAAAGTAGCTGCGAATGCTGTTAAAAATACCCAGCGATGGATCTGTCTCGATGCACTCCCTTGTTCGCGAACGGCTTGTTCTTCAAACGTAACGCCAGATCACAGTGTAAGACTCCAGGCAAAAAGTGATATTGCCCCGATAGCACTTCAAAAAACGTATATTTTTGAGTGTTTACAGACAAACTCTGGTCCAAAGTGCACCTCAGGCGACGCGGCTATTGATGCTCAGTATCTTGGAATGGACAACTTAAGTTTCTTAAAATCAAATTACAAGTACCATTTCGGTAAGTATATTTTTCCCAACGGATCTTCTGCACCCAACCCCACTGATGCTGGCGTAAACGGGACAGTTGGGCCGTATGAATGGGAGAGCTATACCGATGACAATATCGGTAGAATTTTTATGGCAATGAATATTGTTGATCCCAATGCGATTGTTGGAAAAGAAGGTGGGCAACAACAAGCATTACTTGCCTTTTCATCAAGCGGAAAGACCTGTGTTATGATTAAGTGGGATCCCTATGGACAGGTGTTTGATAGCTATACCCTTGAACCAATAAAGGATGCTACGGTTACCCTCTTGGAAAAAAGTAAATCGGGTATATTTGCTCAAGTTGATCCAAACAATATTCTTGGCGGACTTACCAACCCGGTAAAAACTACTGAAAATGGAGCATACAGCTTTGTAGTCCCCGATGGAACATATCGATTACGGGTGAGTCACCCGGATTATGAATTCCCCGGATCCACGCTTAATAATGGTGAATATAAATCGCTCTACTCCGATATCTATACTGGTCAGGAATTTGTTCAAAAGGGCTCAATCAAACATTTTGATATTCCGCTAAATCCGAAGGATAGATCGAAATCACTGCAAACTTTTAATAAAGTGCAGCCGAAAATAGTGACAAAATATGAAACATACAATAAAGTGGCAAATACGTATGATATAGAGGGTACGGTAAGCCATCCGTATACGGAGATTAAACAATATAGTAAGAAGCTCTCTCAAACAACAGGCGAATTTGTGCAGACGCGATTACTAGACGCAGTATATGCGGATAAATATGGTAATTTCACATTGCATATAAACGCATTTAAATTACAACCAGGTGAATCTTTGGGGAATATGGAGTTGACCAAAAACCTTTCAAAACTTGGACCGACTTCTGAATCATTCTGGGATTATGTAGAGTCGCTTTTCCGCTCGGTATTTAATGCAAAAGTAAACGCAGAGCAAACTAAAGTGATAAATGTTACAGGCGACACTGTCTTGCCTTATATTAACGGATTTACTTATGATGAAAGGGGCAGAATTCAGAAGAACGTGCATGTGAATATAAACCTTTCATTTTCACGAAAGTCTTTTGCGAGCACAGTTTCAGACGATACGGGACATCTTACTATTTACACCCCATACTTGCCGAATATGCCATATTATCTGGAGTATCAAATTGGCGACACTGTCCGTGAAGTAAGCCTCACACAGTTTATGAAAGAAAATGCAGCATTTTTGACGAGTCACAATATAAACCTTAACATTCCTGCTCTCGGTAAATAACCTTCGTTTATCGATTGAAAATAAGGCTAAATATAGTAAACTTATACTATATAAGTATATGTTAACTTTAAGCAACAAAACAGATTATAGTCTTATTTTGCTTGGATTTTTGGCCGAGGCAGATGGTTATGTTTCCATGCATCAGCTCATTGAGCAAACAAAACTTCCGCGCCGTTTTTTGGCACGAATTGCCTCAGAACTAGTTAGTCACGGAATACTTGAAAGCAAAGAAGGAAAAACGGGTGGATATAAATTGAAAAAGCAACTTAGTGAAACTCGCCTTGTTGACGTGATTGAAGTTTTTGAAAATAACACTTCCTTGCTACGGTGCAATAAAAAAGATAACTGCCAGTATAAACATATCTGTAAACATCACTGTGCAATCAATGAGACACTCACTACAATTATCCGCACAGAGCTTCAAAAGTGGACTCTTGACCGTGTTTTTAAATCGGATTCAACGAAATTATGATAGAGTTGCGGAACCTTCGTGCTTCGGCAGGAAAAAAACAGATACTGAAAGGAATATCGTATCACTTTCAAAAAGGCAAAGTGTATGCCATTATGGGGCCTAATGGATCGGGTAAATCGACGTTAACACATGTCATCATGGGTAACCCGGAATACAAACTTGATCCAGCGTCACATATTATGCTGAGCGGAAAAGATATTTCTAATCTATCTGCTGATGAACGGGCAAAGTCAGGCATCTTTTTATCGTTCCAAAGTCCATTATCTCTCGCCGGTGTGAAAGTACATCAAGTAATTCAGATGGCTTTAGCAGGACAGAAAGATCCTTTGTCGATGCGCCAGGAGATACGCAAAGTCGCTGAGGAGCTCAAGATTCCGGAAGAATTATTACAGCGCTCACTCAACGAGGGGGCATCTGGTGGTGAAAAAAAGAAATTAGAAGTTCTACAGGCGGCAGTGCTTGATCGCAATATACAGATATACGATGAAGTGGATACCGGGGTCGATGTAGATTCACTCAAGACGATTGCTCAGTATCTTAATACCCATCGTGAAGGGAAGACTTATATTGTTATAACCCACTACAATCGAATTCTCGAGTATCTTGCACCTGATGAGGTACTAGTGATGAAAGATGGACAGATTGTGAAGACAGGTAATGCCGGTTTGGCGAAAATTATTGAAAAGGAAGGTTATGAACAAGGATCTAAAATTTGATTACCGCTATGGATTTTCCATGCCACAAAACTACTTCTTCAAAGGAGAAAAGGGGATCTCTCGTGATGTGGTGCTGAACATTTCTCATATTAAAAAAGAACCGGAATGGATGACCCAGTTTCGTTTAAGAGCGTATGAACTATTTTTGGCAGAACCAATGCCCAAGTGGGGGCCTGATCTCAGTCGAATCAATTTTGACGATATATATTACTATATAAAACCTACAGAAGATCGAGCTTCCACGTGGGATAAACTTCCGAAAGAAATAAAAGAGACGTATGATCGTATTGGCATGCCTGAGGCCGAGAAAAAGTATCTTGCAGGCGTGAGTGCTCAGTATGAAAGTGAAGTGGTCTATGAGAGTGTCAACGCGGAGCTCAATAGACTAGGTGTAATTTTCTGCGACATGGATTCAGCACTTCGCAATCATCCTGATCTGGTGAAAGAATACTTCGGAACTCTTATTCCACCTCATGATAATAAATTTGCAGCTCTTAATTCAGCTGTATGGTCAGGTGGCTCTTTTATTTATGTGCCTCAAGGTGTGAAAGTCAATTTGCCACTCCAGGCATATTTCAGAATCAATGCAGAAAAGTTCGGCCAGTTTGAACGTACTCTTATCATTGCTGATGAAGGCAGTTATGTTAGCTACATGGAAGGATGCACTGCACCAATGCGTGATGAGAATCAACTTCATGCTGCTGTGGTTGAGATTGTTGCACTTGATAACGCTGAGGTTAAGTATTCAACCGTTCAAAACTGGTACCCTGGCGATAAGAATGGCAAAGGTGGAATTTACAATTTTGTAAC
>JAAXWV010000218.1:0-1449 GCA_013334845.1 Candidatus Roizmanbacteria bacterium
AGTGTTCGATGTTCAACCGGATTTCCTGTTCGACCTTTTGCGGACGACCTGTTCGAAGTTCAGCGGATTTTGTGTTCGAGGTTCAACGGATTATGCACCCAAGTGAAAAGACTGAAGCAACTCCAAGCACTCAAGGCCAAATATGCAATGAATCAGAATGTCTGCAATTGGCTCATTGAATCACTCGCGAGGAATGGCGCAGAGCGAAGCGGCGCACTATTCCTCGTCGGGCACATTCTCTTTTTCAGCAGTTACTTGGGTTGATTCTGATGCTTTTGGCTCCTGAACCTTTAGAGTGAATTCTTCCCCAAATACTTCCTTATAAGTAGACGCGAATTGATCGCTCTTTCTGAAGTCGCGGAAGACCGGCCATTCACGGTATTCAAACTTTCCGAGACGGTTGTCTTTGCCAATCGACTTCATGAGCTTCGCTGCTTCGTCGAAGTTGTCGCGTAGAGCTGCAATTGCCAGTCGGAAGTCATCCGAAGTTGCACTCCAATCCTCGGCGTCGAGAACGGCGGAACACCTTTCTGCATCACCACTGAATTTGTAAGCAATCGCAAGGTTTACAACGAGAACGCGTCTATTCTGGTCGGAGGCGTGAGATTTGATTGTGTTGGTGCCAAAGTACGCAAGGTCCGCAGCAAGCTTGTAATTCCGTTTAATAAGCAAGTCATACACAATCTCAATCAGGTTTAAATCGGCTTCCTCTCGATCTGCAGGGACAAGCTTCCTCCACAGCACATGCGCAAGCTTAACGCCGATTTCTGTAAGGCAATGGGCCGACAATTGGAAATACGATAACTCGACATATAGGCGTGTGCCAGATGTGAGTGCCTCACAATGCTTAACGCCATGTTCACCACAGACGGTAAGGTACTGTGAACTAACGATACCGTCCGCATGGACAAAAAGATTCCGCCGCTCTGTTAGCTCGATGAATTGAGGCCAGCACTCCAATCCTTTCCGTAGAGGTACTGAGAAGGTCTTCTCCATCCATTCAAACTGCTGTGAATGACTCTTGCGCAAGATGGATTCAATTTCTTTTTCAACAAGGTATTCTCGGGCTGCTTCCAAAGTCTGGAGATCCTGAAGTTGTGCAAAAGTCAACACGCGCTCAGAGGAGTTTAGAAGTTCTGGCCTAGCATTAGAATAGATTCCTTGTGAGACGGCCGAGAAATGCGTCATAAGCACTGACCAATGCGACGAGAAAACTTTGCGGAGTGACTCCGAGTGCCTCTCGAAATATCCTTAGTCTACGATGCAGGTTGTCATGCGCTGACTTGTCCTCAATCTTGAGCCCGTAGCGGCGCTCATGTTCCGTATTCTCGACATCAATGGCGTAGGAGTCAATGAAGGCTGCAAGCTTCTTGTCGAAAACGTCCTCAGCCTCGATTAGTGTAGACATAATGAATGGGAGGCTCTCGGCCATTGCTTCGACGCTTTGTG
>JAAXWV010000218.1:1459-3118 GCA_013334845.1 Candidatus Roizmanbacteria bacterium
ACAGAGGGTCGCGATGGGGGATGGCGATTTCTGTGGACTGGTATCAGTGCTCATATATCGTTATCTCTCGTTATCTCCTCCTGGCAAACAATTTTTAAAATGATCTGCCTAATTCAGGAAAAGCAGAACGCCTCATTCTGTTAAGAGCAATATGAACAAAGGGATTACAAATAATTAACGCAGTATGTATCGACAAACCGAATGACGGATTTATGGAATATCTATCCTGCAACAGGATTTTCAATTTCCGGAGAACGCCCAACAAATCCTTTTGGATCAACGATCGGAAGAGGCATCTTTTCAAGAAACGAACCAGCGCCTTTGGCTAAAATCGCACCTCTTGTCGTTGATATAGCCAGTGATACTAAAGTAGTTAGGAGTGTTTCGGGATACCTTACCTGCCCCTCATCATCGAAATTATCTGGCACTCCTTCCAGACCAAAAGAAGAAACGGTCTCGATGTTAGCTACAACTTCCTTTGCTGTTTCGCAAATAAACAAAACAGTCACCTTAACAAAGATCTGAGTTTTGCCTTCTTGCAATTGACTCGATCCATCGATATCAACAGAAAACTGAACCCCAAGAGGTTCATCGATACAGATATTCTGCTCAACAAAACCAAAACGAAGGAATCTGAATCCCTCGTACCTTATACCAATATTGTAAGCAATCTTTTTTTCCATCATGCAGCACTTGGCCAATCTTTTCCTGTTGAATCAAACGTATGCGATACGGAAGGGAAAAATGTCATTTCGCCAGGGGAAATGAACGCGCTCCTGTCGCCCCCTGTTAAATCAACTCTGAATATCTCGTTATATTTGGTCACAGGGATTGCTTGAGACCTGTTCTTCTGGAGATTGAAAGTGATAACATCCTCTCCTAAAGCAACCTCAAATTCAGAAATCGTTTTCAGGGTAGGATTGGCATCGCCAGATAATACCCTACTGATATAAGACTCTTTCTTTCCAAGCCTATCCGCAAGATCCCTTTGGGTCATGCCTGACGCCTTCAGTTTTTCTGCAACTGTAGCGGCAAACCCGACCTGACGATTTACATACTGCCGTGTAACGGACGGTATGCTATCCACAAGCTTCTGAAATAATGACATAAAAAATGTTTATCTATAAGAATTTAAGAGTACCGCGAAGCGTACCGGTATTAGAATCTACACGAATTTTCCCCGATAAATACATCCTCATGAAAAGATCATGCACCATCTGCAGATCTTCAACCGAAGCCAATAAATGAGGGTCTTCCTGGTATGTCCGAGTTGTCTTTACCCCCCCGCTCCCTACAATAAGCAAAAAATCATCTACTCTTAAGCAATAAAGCCTTAATTTATCTTCTCTTAGGTCAACAACATAATCGCGCCTTGATCCTTCTTTTTCTTTAAAAAATCCCCCAAGAAAGCCAGACTCTCTCGACATCTCTTTTAACTTGGCCACAAGTCTATCCAAAGAGGACTTCTCTCTATTAACTGCACTATTTAAAAGAAACTTATCAAATTCAGTTTACCGGTGATGAAAGCGTTATCCATGGTTATTCAGCGCAGCCTCTCGGCAAAAAGACAATTCATTAAAAAATACCATAGCTTTTCAACAATTCCTTGTACTCTTCCGAATACCTCCGCCTGAGCGGTTCCTTCCCGACCAGTTCCTG
>JAAXWV010000023.1:0-6344 GCA_013334845.1 Candidatus Roizmanbacteria bacterium
AAGCCAGATCCGAGAACCTGGCCTACATCGCCTGTACCGAGAATACCGATTTTCATCACTCATCTCCTCATGATCAGAAGAAGACTGTTAAAATTAGTCCACTGGAAATTGACAAAATTGGCTATGCCGCAGCATGTCTCTACTACCCTCCTCTCACTTGCATCTTCAGACCGTAAACACTTTTACTTGCCGTGATGAAAAGCAGATGATGGTCCTTACCGCCGAAGGTGACGTTGGACGTCCATCCTTCGGGGATGTCAATGTGCTCAATCTGTTGGCCAGACTGATTGAAAACCATCACGCCATTGCCGGTGAGATAGACATGCAGGGTCGTTTGTTGGGGGGTATGCAGAATTCGATTCTCCTCGTGGCGAATAAATCGCAGGGAACCTACAAACTCGTACCCAAGATGTCTACAGTGTCAGTCGGATTACTGCTTGCTCCGAATCTAAATCATAAGAATCCCGAGATGAGAAAAATTCTATCCGACCACCGATTTCGCAAAGCCCTTTCCCACGCAATAAATAGAAACGAGATCAATAAGATTGTGTTGATAATGTTAAAGCCAGCGAGATAATTCATAAATAGAAAAAAGAAAACAGAGAGGCCGGCAATTAGGCTATACCGTTTGCGGAGCGTAATAGAATATATATAGAGAGCTGCAACAAGAGAGCTTAGAATGATGCCGCCTGTCACAAATATGATATTTGCCGGCGGAACAAAAAGAAAATAGATCAGTGATACTATTGTTAAAATTACTGCGCCGCTTAGACTAGTGACACGTTTTTTGGAGAGCATCTTTAGCTTCATGGAATTCACTCTTGCAACTGCTAATACTATCTATTATAATGGTCACCATGATACAAATCCCAGATGATAAACAGCAACTGATCGAATTGTTCGCCCAGAAGTCAGGTGATACTGGTTCACCAGAAGTTCAGGTTGCTCTTTTAACCCTTAAGATTAATAAGCTTTCATCTCATCTTGATGAGAATAAAAACGACAATCATTCACGACGTGGTCTTTTGAAAGTTATTGCCAAAAGACGACGCATCCTCAACTATCTTCACAAGCTTGATGAGGCTCGATACAAGGTTCTGTTAGATAAATTGGGGTTGAAGAAATAATGAAAATTCATGAAGAATCCATTGATCTCAATGGACATAAACTTACCTTTCAGTTTGGCAAATTAGCTCAAGCTGTTGACACTTCGCTTTACGCTACTCTCGGGGATACGGCAGTACTTGTAACTATCGCTACCGGTCCGGAAAATCCAAGCATTGACTACTTTCCTTTGAGTGTAGAGTATGTAGAAAAGCTCTATGCGGGCGGACTCATCAAGGGGTCACGGTGGGTAAAACGAGAGGGACGACCTTCAGATGAGGCTGTTCTTATAGGACGATTGATTGACCGTGGCATTCGACCCCTTTTCCCAAAGACATATAAAAAGCAGGTTCAGGTTGTTGTAACACTACTTTCAGTTGACGGTGTCAATGATCCGCAGGTACTCGCACCTATTGCTGTATCTGCAGCACTGCATGTTTCCAGTGTCCCATGGAATGGACCAATAAGTACTATGAATGTTGGTTATATTAAATCTGGTGAAGAGGAAGGTAATTTACTCCTCAATCCTGATGATATTGAAAGAGAACATTCAAAACTGGATCTCCTTGTTACTTCGACAAAAGAGAAAATACTCATGATCGAAACACAAGCTGAGGTGATTGCAGATGAGGTTATTCAGGAAGGGCTTGAGATGGCCAAACGTGAAAACGCACGAATTATCGACTTTATTAGCTCACTTCGTGAACAAATTGGTAAAGAAAAAGGCGCGATTCCCGAGGAACCAAAATATGACGATATTATTAAACTCCTTCAGGGAAAGTATGCCGACCGCATAGGATCTGCTGTTCGCCAGGCAGCAAGTACAGCGGGCAGTGAAAGCGGAGAATTGAACCAAATTATTGAGGAAATCTATATTGATACCGAAGGAAAATATGATCGAAAACAGATAGGAAATGCTATTCAGAAATACAATTATGCGACCATTCGTCAGAATCTACTTGAAAAGAAACAGCGCCCTGATGGACGAGCAGTTGATGAGGTGCGAACTTTAACTATTGAGAAGTCGCTTCTTCCTCGAACACATGGATCCGCATTGTTTCAGCGTGGACAGACACAGATCCTTTCAGTGGTAACTCTTGGCTCAACCAGTCTTGAACAATTGATTGAAGGCCCAGAGGGTAAAGAAGCAAAACGATATATTCACCACTATTCTGATGGACCGTATTCATACGGACAGGTGGGGAGAATGGGCGTACCGAGTCGTCGGGCAATTGGCCATGGCGCACTTGCTGAAAAAGGCATTGAACCAGTACTTCCTACAGCAGATGAGTTCCCCTATGCAATTCGGGTCGTATCTGAAATTTTGTCAGAAAACGGTTCGTCTTCGATGGGTTCGATCTGCGGTTCTTCATTGGCTCTTATGGATGCTGGCGTTCCGTTAAAGGCAGCTGTAGCTGGTGTAGCGATGGGTATTGTAACCAAGTCAGACGATGAATATGTCATAATGACCGATATCGTTGGACTTGAAGATTTCTCTGGTGAGATGGACTTCAAGATTGTTGGCACAACCGAAGGTATTACAGCCATTCAGCTTGATGTAAAAAATAAAGGTTTGACAGCTCAAATGATTAAAGATGTGTTTACCCAGGCTAAAAAGGCTCGATTACACATTCTCGAAGCTATGAATGCCGTTATCGCCAAACCGGAAAAGGAAGTGTCTGAATTTGCTCCGAAAGTGGTTGTTCTTACTCCTCCTCAGGAAAAAATTGGTGAGATAATCGGCCCTGGAGGACGCAATATAAAAGCTCTTATTGCCCGAACTCAAACAGAGATTAATATCGATGATGACGGAAAAGTCACCATCTCCGGTATCGATAAGGCAAAAGTTGATGAAGCTGCTCAGCATATTATTAACACCACTCGTGAGGTACAAAAAGGCGAGTTCTTTGAAGGGGAAGTCAAGCGAATTCTCCCGTTTGGAGCATTCGTTGAAATTTTGCCTGGTCGCGATGGTATGGTGCACGTCTCCAAAATGGGCGGTGGATTTGTAAAAGATCCGGGTGATGTAGTCCAAATTGGTCAGATGGTAAAGGTGGAAGTTCTTGAGATAGACAATCAGGGACGTATCAATCTTCGACTCATTCGGGAATAATTTGATTTTCTATTCCGTTGCCCGTACAATTGACAAATATGGGACGAAGAAAATCAAAAGTACGCCTACCAATATTCAAATTTAAGGTTAATGCCAAAACGGCACTTAATATCGTTGGCTTTGGTCTCATCATTGCCGGAACCATTTCATTGCTATCGTTTTTCAATATCTTCTCTTCAGACGGTTTTAACGGAAGAGTTCTTCAACAAACGAACAAAATATTGGTTATAAAATTTGGCGGATTTGCGATTTTTGTACCTTTTGTTCTTTTTTTGTTGTCAGGACATTTCTTTAACGTGAAAAAAGTTAAGTTTGTGAAGCCTCATTTGAGTGTAGGCATGCTATTGGTGTTTTCTTCCCTTTTCATTATTTTTCAATCTGGAGATTGGGGGAGAAATATTTGGCAGACAATGAGCAGCGATTTCTCTGTTCTTGGAACATCTATTATTCTTCTTATTGCATTGATCGTAGGTTTAATTCTCACATTCGATACTTCAGTCGATGTTGTAGCAGTCGCTTTTTTAAAATTTATTCAAATATCAGCTAAATTTCTCATGGGACATATGTATCGTCCCGGTGAAAAAAATATAGTAAAAGGAGAAGTTGATAAAAAAGGCGTAAAGGACGAGACATTTATTAAGGATAAGAAAGTCGAAGTCAATGCCCAGAGGCCGCCGGTTGTTAATCAGCAACATCCTGCCCCTCATCCAGCAGCTGCTTCGAGTGACTTTACTGTTCGTCCGCTTGCTCCTAATTCGTCATCAACTTGGGTGTACCCGCCTCTTAATTTGTTGGCGGATGTTGCTCAGAAAGAAGCCGATAGAGGAGACACTGCACAAAATGCCCACGTTATTGAAAAGACGCTTGACTCCTTCGGTATTCGAGCTCATGTGGCTGAGGTGAATTTTGGTCCGACTGTCACTCAATATGCACTTGAAATTGCTATGGGAACAAAGTTGTCAAAGATCACTGCTTTGGGAAATGATCTGGCGCTTGCATTAGCCGCTCCTACCGGTCAGGTTCGTATCGAAGCCCCGATTCCTGGACGGTCGCTCGTGGGTATAGAAATCCCGAATATTAAGCCGGAAATTGTGACCTTGAAGCGCCTTATGTCGACTTCTGTCTTTTCTTCCAATCCTGACCCGCTGCTGGTTCCGCTTGGTTTAGATGTTGCTGGTCAGGTGCAGGGGAGCAGCGTTGGTAAGATGCCTCATACCCTTATTGCAGGTACCACAGGCTCGGGTAAATCAGTTATGCTCAATGCGTGGATTACTACCTTCCTGATGCGCACTAAGCCTGAGGAATTACGTATGATTCTCGTTGATCCGAAAAGGGTAGAACTCGCTCTCTATAATGGAATTCCTCATCTTTTAACCGAAGTCATCGTTGAACCGGATAAGATTCTGAAAGCTTTGAGTTGGACGGTTTCGGAGATGGAAAATCGCTATAAGGAATTTGCAACTGTAGGGGTGCGTAATTTGGAAGGTTTCAACGCTCTAGAAGGGGTTGAGAAGAAACCATATATCGTATTTGTGATCGATGAGTTGGCTGATCTTATGATGTTTGCATCTTCTGAAGCAGAGGATTTTATTACGCGTATCGCTCAAATGGCACGGGCCACAGGCATTCACCTTGTTCTGGCCACACAGCGCCCGTCTGTCGATGTCATTACCGGTTTAATGAAGGCAAACATCCCAACACGATTAGCATTTAACGTGTCATCGATGGTAGACTCACGGGTTATTATTGATATGCCGGGGGCTGAAAAGCTTCTTGGAAAAGGAGATATGCTGTTCCTGCCGCCTGATCAGGCAAAACCTCGCCGTATTCAAGGTCCCTACATTACTGATAAAGAGGTTGCAGAAGTGGTGAAATTTCTCAAAGCTCAGGTACCGGTGGTTCATTATACTGAAGAGATTACAGAGAAAACGCTTCCCGTAGGAGGAAAGGGCTCATTTGCGGGAGTGGGCGGGGGTGGCAGTGATGTTGACCCACTTTTTGAGCAAATTGTTGAGTTTATCGGGTCGACTGATAAGGTATCCGCGTCGTTGTTACAGCGGAAATTCAAACTGGGATTCTCCCGTGCAGCCCGCATACTTGATGAGCTTGAAGCCGCAGGATATATTGGGCCGGCTGACGGCTCTAAACCCCGTGAAGTTCTCCGCCGGGGAGCAGTAGTCGAGGGAACAGAGCCGGTCGAGGGACAGGAGCAGTATTAAAAAGTCTAAATATCAACTTTCTCTTTTATCCTCAGGGAACTTGGGTCCAACTAAGTTTATGAGATCTTGAACTGCTGGACCATTACAATCGGGCAATATATCTGATTTATGAGACGTGTTTGCAGATTCAGCATCTAATGAAAGTTTTGAGTTATTGACACCTGCATATACGTGTGGCCATAATGATGCTGTTACTATATAGCCCATATTGGCTCCATCTATTAAAAATCGCGGGAGAGGATTCATCCAAGTGGCGGCTTCTATTGCTTTTAATAAGTTTACGTGATCTTCCGGTATGAGATTGAATCGAGCCATTCCTGCTAAAGTTAAGTTTTCTACTGATTTATAATTTGGTGCCTCAAACGCTTTCTTAATATCGATTGTTTCCACCTTATTTAGCAGGCGAAATATATTGTTTCCGACATGGTTTGTTAAAAGGTAGAATACTAAGCCCATGCCTTGAGAGACTGCATCACGAGCTGCTTGGGTCTTTGATTTGATTGGGTATTTAGATAGAATCCAATCTTCCGTTAGACGCGTCATGCCGCCGCGGGCAGTTGTTTCTTCAGTTGCTGGAGTCTCAACGTTTAATTGCTTAAAGGTATATGAGCATGCTTGATCTATCGTATACAATCCTTTTGCTGCAGTAATATGTCCTATTTCTCGATCTTGGAACCTTTTATTTAGAGGTATGAAATTAGTTATAAAGTGATCTAAAACAGCTCTGCCGATATCGGGGACTTGAGTTCCAACCCCAAATTCTACGTGCTCATAAAATTGAAGAAGTGGTGGATATTGATTGTTTTCAGACCAATGTGGTTGTTCGCTCATGTGGCGAATTGTAACAAAATAGTGCAAAAATATCAACTATAGGCTATATTCTGGGTCGTGAAATAATGTCGCCATTA
>JAAXWV010000023.1:6354-11937 GCA_013334845.1 Candidatus Roizmanbacteria bacterium
TGCTCTTCCGATCTGCCATTATTACATGATTATACCTTATAGTATAATATAATCAACCTATGACCGAATTACAGAAGCCAGATCTAAGACTATTGGACAGAGGATTTAAATTATATCAAGAGTCCCTAAGTTTTGATTTGAAAGAGATACCTAATGGAAAAACTATTTTAAATTCTGGAAGTGGCACATTCCAAAGATTTGAGAGAGAGTTAAAACTTCTCAGACCTGACATAACTATAATTTCGCTTGATTTGAGTTATGCCACGAAGAAGGTCGAGCACATAAGCTATGCTCGAGTACCACTACCAGAGGACTTACATACAATTCTTAATGACGACGAAAGGCAACGGTTCAAAACTGCTTATGAAAAAGGAATTTGTTATCCAAAATTTATTGATACGATAAGACGGAAGTATCCATTCGGGAATGTAGTTGCATCACATGCTCTAAATTTGCCTTTTGCAGATAATTCTTTCTGGAATGTATTTGATCTTTATGGTCCTGCTTATTACTTTCAGGAAAATGAAGCAAAATGCGCTACAAGCTATCTTAGAGAATTAGCTAGAGTGATGGAACTAGGTGGATCTGCATATATTGCTCCTACAACGTTTGGAAATAATAATAGTATCAACTATGTTCTAAAATTAAAAAAATCTCCAAAATTTGAGATTAACGCATCTGGTGATCGTATAAAAGAAAAACTCCAATTTTGCCAGGATATAATTAATTTTATTCCAGAGATATCAAGCATGCCATTCGTGATATCACTAAACAAAACTGATTCATTGTGGTAAGCGATACTATTGCTTCATGTCGAAAAACTCATCCAGTTTGGGATGAGTAGAACTATTACATTAGGATTGGAATAGTGTTAAATTTTCTTTATCTCCGATTAATAGTGATATAAGTTCTTATGTACGAGATGTGGTTAGGCAGATTACTCCTGACGTAGTTCTCCATAGGCGTAGAAATGTTTGCGGAGAGTATCCAGGATATTGAACTTCGAGGGTTTACAATTAAATTGTTAAAAGTTAATGTGCTTAAAATATATTTTTAAGGATAATTGGGAGACTCTTAGCTACGCTTAAGACGGCAGAAAATGATTTGCAATTGCAACTTAGTTGCATTAAAATAAGAGCATGAAGTATGAGGATATTATTATGCGGTTGGCAGGAAATAAACATCGGCTTACTCGGGTGAGAAAATGTATGGTTGAATTTTTCAGCTCTGTACAATCACCTATTTCTGTAGAGGAGATTCTTCAACATCTCGGTGAAATCTCCATATCTGCAAATAAGACGACTGTATATCGGGAACTTGAATTTCTTTTAAGTCAGAACATTATCGAAGAAGTGTGTTTTCACGATATGAAGAAACGTTACGAGATAGCGAAGAAACACCATCATCATTTGGTGTGTAAACGATGTTATCGTGTAGAGGAGGTTGAATGCAATAATTTTGAACGAGAACTGAGCGTAGTCTCTCGACGGCTTTCACAAAAGAATCATTTTGCGTATGTTGACCATTCTGTAGAGTTTTACGGAGTGTGTGATATCTGTTCTCAAAACACTATCGTATGAATCGTATCATTCCCACTATACTTGTTATCATTTTTGTTTTCACTGCTACGCTCTTTTTTATCAATCGCACCTCTACTTCAAACACTATCCAGATCTCTGCAACTTTTTACCCTTTAGCCTACTTCGCTCAACAGATCGCCGGATCAAGGGCAGTTGTTATTAATCTTACTCCGAGTGGCGTCGAACCTCATGATTTTGAACCTACGCCACAGGACTTGGTAAAAATCAGCAAGTCACACCTCTTCCTTTTTAACGGGAATGGAATTGACGGTTGGGCAGAAAAAATAGCTCAGTCGCTTCCTGATAAAGTGAAATCTATTAATATCTCGCGCGAAGTAGCAAAATCACATTCAATAAATCCACAAGATCCGCATATTTGGCTTGATCCAGTACTCGCCAAGCAAGAGGTAGAAATTATTACACAAGCACTCATTCATCAGGATCCTCAGCACAAAGAAGAGTATATCCGTAATGCAGATAGATTAAATGCTCGATTAACTAGTCTTGATGAAAAGTACATAGAGGGTTTGAAGTCATGCAAACTAAATGAGATAATAGTAGCCCATGATGCATTTAATTATCTCGGCAAACGATATAGATTAAAGATGCAGGCTATTACCGGAATATCCCCTGATGAAGAGCCTTCTGCTACTAAACTGGCTGAGATTGCTTCGCATGTTCGAGATAATAAAGTTCCTTATATTTTTATCGAGACACTTTCCAATCCTCGTTTTTCAGAAACAATAGCCAAGGAAACTGGCGCGAAAGTGCTCGAGCTGAATCCTGTTGAGGGCCTGACGACTAATGAAGTTCAAGACGGTATATCCTATTTTGAACTCATGAATACAAATTTGAAAAACTTACGAATTGCCCTACAATGTGAATAATGGACACTCCGATAATTCAGGTAAAAAATCTCTACTTTTCTATCGAGGGGCATCCTATTCTTGAGGACATAAATTTTTCTATTAGTAAAGGTGAATATGTGGGAATCGTAGGGCCGAACGGCGGAGGAAAAACAACTCTTGTGAGTATTCTTGTCGGTCTTTACGCCCCATTTAAAGGAGAAGTTGAGTTCTTTGGTACGCCTCTTCAGCAATTTAGGGAAAAAAGTAAGATAGGATTTGTCTCTCAACGGGCAGCCTCTACTGAGTTTAGTTTCCCTGTGACAGTAGGGGAGGTAGTAAAATGCGGACGGATCGCTCATGCAGGAATCCTCAAACGACTTAGGAATAAAGATACAGAATTGGCACGCAGTATGCTACAAAAAGTAGGGTTAGAGAGTCTTTTCGATTCGCCGTTCGCACAGCTTTCCGGCGGACAGAAGCAGCGAGTATACATTGCACGAGCGTTGGCCTCTGAGCCGGAGATTTTGATTCTTGATGAGCCAACTGTAGGAGTAGACGCAGTTTCACAGGAACAGTTTTATCGTCTTATTCAAACGCTAAATGAGGAAATGAAAATGACAATAGTGTTTATCACTCATGAATTGGAGGCGATAGCACGCGAGGCTGATACAGTACTTTGTTTGAATAGAAATCTGGTTTGTCATACAGAGGCAAAAAATATCCTGAATGAGGAAAATCGCGAGTTAGCCTACGGGAAAATGTTAAAACCATTACATCACCACCACTAATGCTTTTACTAGAACCATTCCAATATGATTTTATGATTCGGGCGTTTTCTGCAGGCCTGATAATTGGAGTAATTGCACCTTTAGTAGGCATATTCCTTGTGGTACGACGGTATTCGCTCATGGCGGACACATTATCCCATATATCACTTCTGGGTGTTGCGATCGGAGTGATTTTCAAAGTGTTTCCCTATTTGAGTGCCATACTCCTTTCAACCATTGCCGCTGTGGGGATAGAGAAGCTTCGGACAACTCGGAAAATATTCGGTGAGTCAGTTTTATCGTTATTTTTATCTGGAAGTTTGGCTCTAGCGATTGTTATCATCTCCTTGTTTCCAGGTACAAATATAAACATATATAGCTATCTATTCGGTAGCATTACTACTGTCACTCAAGAGGAAATAGTTGTTATTTTTGGTTTTGGAGTCACCATTGTTTTGGCTGTATTTATTTTTTTTAAAGAACTATTTTTTATCTCCTTTGATGAAGAGCTAGCGCGGGTAAATGGTTTGCCCGTTACTCTCCTCAATTTCGGATTAGTGATTCTGGCAGCTTTAACTGTATCAGTGGCAATGAGAGCAGTAGGTATTTTATTAATCGGAGCCCTTATGGTGATACCAGTAGTAACCGCATTTCAATATGCGAGAAGTTTCACTCAAGCGGTTATAGTTTCGGTTTTTTTCTCCCTTATATCTGTAGTTATGGGGCTCTATTTGTCATACTACTATAATGTCGCCAGCGGCGGAATGATTGTGCTTATCGCCTTGGCAATATTCGTATTGAGTCTCATCCTCCCTCATCCGGTACATGTCGGACATAGAAAATAGTACAGTGCAGTGAATTAAGAATTAATTGCCCGTTATCCTGAATGTATTTCAGGTTCTATTCCATCTGTTTATACCTTTTTATCAAGGCGATTACCACGCTTCATTGCATTACGCTCGCAATGACTCGTATATGTTTTGTAATTTGAGATTTTGAACAGTGGTATTTGGTTCTTTTTCCAGGGTGATGGAGGAGCGAGTTATCTTGAGGTCATATACTCTCTACCACTTCAGGTACTTTTTGATATTTGCATTGTGCTCTTCGAGGGTGCGGGCGTAGTAGGTTTTTCCTGAAGAATCAGAAAGATAATAGAAGTAAGGTGTGTTGATATCTGCGTTTATTATAGCTTGTATAGCGGTAAGACCCGGGTTACATATGGGTCCGGGAGGAAGACCCTTATTTTTATATGTATTGTATGGAGAATTAATCGCGAGTTCGTCGACAGTAAGATTCTTTTTCCACCAGCTCTGCGCAGCATCATCATATCCGATCGCATATTGGATTGTTGCGTCAAGCTGAAGTGGCCAATCAGCTTTGTATCGTTTAACGATTATATTTGCAATCTGTTGTCTATCTGCGACTTTTGACTCCCTTTCGACGAGCGAGGCAAGAATTATTACTTCATTCGGAGTTATGCCAATAGTTGATGCCTTAGATTTCATGTCTGCCGTAAACTTGGAATTCAACGTATTTCTCATTAAGTTGATTACAGTCTCTGCTGTTGCTTGTCGTGGGATAAGGTAAGTCTCGGGAAACAAATAACCCTCTTGGGCTTTACGAGTAAATTCAATATCGGTAATTCCCAATTTTTGTGCCATTATGTTTGCAACTTCCTCCTTACGCAGGCCTTCTGGGATGGTAACCCAAATGTCCAAAGTTCCGTGGGTGAGAGCTTCAGCGATTTCTGTGGCGCTCATAGAAGGAGAAAGACGGAAGTCGCCCGCCTGAATTTGCTTCTCGAGCTTTAGTTGCTTGACGATTAAGTAGAAAATAACACGATTTCTTATTAAACCATCCTGAGCAAGGTTTTTGATGATGTTGTTCAAGCCTTCTCCTGGTGCAACAACGAAAATTTTTGTTTTAGCATCTTCCTTATTGACTGGCATTTTGCCTTCGGCATAAAAGAGATATGAACCGAACGCTGCAATAAAAAGGAATACCATGAGAATAGTAACTTTTCTCATACTTTATTCTATATTAAAAATTGGAAATGTACTAAGTGTATCCGCAGCTTCTTTAAGGTGATATGGATTTGTTGAGTGGAAAACAGCAATAGTTTCGTTCTTAGTGACTTTATCATTTGTTTTTTTTAATAAATAAAGTCCAGCATATTTATCATTTGGTGCCCCGAGAATCTTTGCCATACTATTTAGGTTGTAATTATTTATCTCAGTAATTGTTCCTGAAGCTGTTGCTTTTATTTCGCGTTGATGTGCTTTGGTAACTAATTTTTCTGCACTAATCTGATCACTTCCCCCCTGAGCATGCACAATCTCTCTAAACTTGACAAGTGCTCGTCCATCTTTGAGAATTGCTCGTGCCTCT
>JAAXWV010000024.1:0-9947 GCA_013334845.1 Candidatus Roizmanbacteria bacterium
AAATTGAGGCAGAAAAAAATTATCAGTTCGGTAACACCTCTATATCACGCAACCCCCCTCCCAGACTTTTTGTTCGGTAACACTTAATGCCACGCAACTCGTTATAATCATTTCCGTTGGCAAATGGGCGGGGGTTCGGTATACTTGAACTCATATGTCATCTGCATTCTTCGATGAACTCAATCAGCGGGGGCTTGTATATCAGAGTACACCTGGAGTCGAACAGGCACTGGAGAAGGGAACGACTCTCTACTTCGGTATTGACCCCACCGGAGCAGACCTTCACGTCGGGCATCTCCTCGGCCTTCTCTTCTTGAGAAGGGCACTACAGGCGGGAAATAGGATTATCCTCCTCGTGGGTGGCGGTACTTCGATGATCGGTGACCCGTCGGGAAAAGAATCTGAGCGTCCGATTATGAGTATCGAGCAGATAGAGGCTAATAAAGAAAAACTGAAGACGCAAATTTCACGTTTTTTTACCTTCGATGGTGAGAAGGTAAAGATGGTTGACAACGCCGATTGGCTCAATACACTTACAGTCGTGAACTTTTTGCGCGACACGGGGAAGTATATTTCCATCAATTCCATGCTCGACAAAGACTCTGTCCAGTCACGGATCGGTCGGGAAGAGGGAATTTCCTATGCAGAATTCTCCTATCAATTGTTACAGTCGTACGATTTTATGACTCTTTTTGAAGATCAAGGATGCGAGGTTCAGATCGGTGGATCAGACCAGTGGGGCAATATTGTCCAGGGAGTAGAGCTTATCCGGAAGCGGCTGGGAAAACAGGCATATGCACTCTCGTTCCCACTTATCGTGAATCCGAAAACGGGCAAGAAGTTCGGAAAAACAGAGACGGGGGCGGCCATTTGGCTTGATTCGGAGAAGACCCACCCGTTTGCTTTTTACAACTTCTTTATCAATACCGAAGACGAACTTGCACCCCTCCTTTTGAGGTATTTTTCCTTCAAAGAAGTTTCTGAAATCGAAAATATCATCGAAAAAGGGAAGGTTGAGCCTGAGAAGCGGCTTGTCCAGAAAGCACTTGCCCTTGAAATGACCGAACTTGTGCACGGACGTGAAAAAGCAGAACAGGCTCAAAAAGTAGCCCAGATCCTCTATGAAAAAGGTGAAGAGAAACTTACCGAAGCTGATATGGAGTTTGTCAAAAACGCCCTTCCTTATGTAAAAAAAACAGACGAGCAGATTGCTGATCTCGTGCAATTGCTTTTCGATCTTGGTTTAGCTCCATCCAAAGGTGAGGCGCGACGGCTCGTCGAACAAAACGGCGCCCGTCTCGAGTCTATATCTCCCCGATTTTCTCTGCTGCGGAAAGGCAAGAAAGAGTATGGAGTGGTAGAGACACCGTAACTACTGCTATAATGGGCGTATGAAACGTATCATTTTCTCGGGGGTGCAGCCCTCAGGTAACCTTCATTTGGGAAATTTGCTCGGTGCTATTAATCCCTGGGTCAATCTCGTGAATACCTCTTCCAACGAGAATGATTTCATTTTCTGTATTGTTGATCTGCATGCTCATACGGTACCCCAGGATCCAAAACTCTTGCGGGAAAAAATTCTTGAAACAAGCGCGATTTACCTGGCCGCAGGTATTGATCCGAAGAAGGCGCATGTTTTTATCCAGTCGGAAAATCATGATCATTCATACCTCGCATGGCTTTTTGATTGTGTTACCCCGTATGGATGGATGACACGCATGACTCAGTTCAAGGATAAAAGTGCCAAACAGGCAGAGGGGACAACCGTCGGGCTTTTTAATTATCCCATCCTGATGGCCGCGGACATCCTGCTCTATGACACCACCCACGTACCGGTCGGAGAAGACCAGAAGCAACATGTGGAGCTTGCCCGGGATATTGCTGAGAAATTCAATCATACCTATGGAGATACGTTCGTGTTGCCTGAACCTCAAATTGGCAAAGAAAACGCCCGCATCAAGAGCCTCCAGAATCCTGCCAAAAAAATGAGCAAATCAGAGAATGATCCGCTCGGTACGGTAAATCTTCTTGACACACCTGATGAGATTGTCAAAAAGATAAAACGGGCGGTGACCGATTCTGGTACTCAGGTCGAGACAGGCTATGATCCGGAAGGAGGGATCTCAAATTTACTGGATATTTATGCGGCTTCAACGGGAAAAACAAAAACAGAAGCTGTGGGAGAGCTTACCTGGTTGCAATATGGCGCGTTTAAGGAAAAGGTAGCCGAAGCCGTGGTTGCTAAGCTGAAACCGATTCAAGATCGATATCGAGAAATTCGTAACGATGAAGGGTATTTAATGAGTATATTAGATGACGGTCGTGACTTTTCTATAGGTAAATCAGGGAAGAAAATTGAACAGGTGAAGGAGAAGATGGGAATAGGGAGGGTAGGGTAATTTTTAAATTGAATTTGATTTCAAATTAATAATTTAAAATTCGGTTATAATATCCCTATGAAACCGAAGTACTTTCCTCAACAATTTGAATCAAAGTGGGTCGATGTGTGGAATAAAGAGAAGACTTATCGTGCGCCCGATGAGGGGCAGGGAAAGAAGATGATGACGATGGGAATGTTTCCGTATCCCTCAGGAGCTGGTCTCCATGTGGGTCACGTCCGTATCTTTACCGGTACTGATGTATTGGCTCGCTTTTTCCGCATGAGCGGCTACCGTACCATGCACCCGATGGGGTGGGACGCGTTTGGACTACCGGCGGAAAATGCAGCCATCAAAGAAAAGAAGAATCCGATGGACATGGTGCCGCTCAATATCGCCAACTTCAAGCGTCAGATGCAGATGCTCGGACTTTCCTATGATTGGGATCGTGAGTTCACGACGACTGATCCAAAGTACTATGGCATTACTCAGTGGTTATTCTTGCAGTTCTTCAAACTAGGACTACTGTATAAAAAGCAGATCCCGGTATATTTCTGTCCAAAGTGTAAGACAGGGATTGCGGAGGAAGAGGTGCTTTCCAATGGAACTCATGAACGCTGCGGGACAGCGATTGAACGGAAAGAACTTCCTCAGTGGATTTTCCGGATCACGACCTATGCTGATAGTCTGCTTGAGGGGCTGAAAGATCTCGATTGGCCGACGGGGATACTGGAAATGCAGAAGAACTGGATCGGGAAAAGTGAAGGAGCCGAGGTTGATTTTGTTTTATCGCAGGATACCGAGTTTATTTCTTCAGGAGAACTCGAACATATTGAGTCGATTCAAACATCCTCCTTCAGAAATAGAACTGGTATTTCTGCTCATGAGATCGAAACAAATTGTGCTCAGCCGACTGTAATCACCGTCTATACCACCCGCCCGGATACCCTTACCGGGGTGACTGCACTGGTGGTGGCGCCGGAGCACTGGGTGGCAAAAAGTATCGTATCAAAAGCTATAAAAGTAGATCAAAATATATATGAAAGAGTCAGTAGTTATGTGGAAGAATCGATCAAAAAACTTGATCTTGCACGTACCGATCTGAACAAGGAGAAGACTGGCGTACCAACCGGTTTGTTTGTCGTGCATCCAATTACCGGCGAACAGATTCCCGTCTGGATCGCTGACTATGTCCTGGGCAACTATGGACATGGGGCCGTGATGGTGGTGCCGGCACACGATGAGCGTGACTACGAATTTGCCAAGAAACATGATATCCCGGTCAGGCCGGTTATTACCGAAAAAGCTATTTCCGGTCGAGCATCGGAAGAGGAACAGGAGCGATTGGATCGCGAGGGTGCGTATACTGGAGAGGGGTATGTGATTCCTGATCCGCAGATAGCCGACTTTTTGCACAACACAGATCTTTTCCAGCAGCCACTCACCTCAGAAGCCTATCGGGAACAGATAGTGACTGAGATTGAAAATCGTGGTCTCGGGAAAGAGGTAAATCAGTACAAACTACGCGACTGGATTTTTTCCCGTCAGCGCTACTGGGGAGAACCGATTCCGGTAGTGCACTGTGAAACATGCGCAAAAAAAGGCATCTCCTGGTGGGATACCGAAGAGGGAAAAGCCTTTTTAAAGGCCTATCATAACATATCGAAAGTAGATGAAAGTGTATCACAATCTCTCAAGGGAATATTCCCCATTTCAGAATCGGAACTTCCTCTGGAATTACCCTATTTGAAATCATACGAGCCATCCGGCACGGGAGAGTCTCCGCTTTCTCAGGTAAAGGAATGGGTGACAGCCACCTGTCCACACTGCGGCGGCGTCGCGACCCGGGAAACGGATACGATGCCGAACTGGGCAGGCTCCTGTTGGTACTTTCTTGCGTATGCTTTCTGGGATAACGAAAAACAACAGTTTTCATTTGATGAAAAAAAGATCTGTGAATGGCTGCCGGCCGACTGGTATCTGGGCGGGGCCGAACACGCGGTACTTCACTTGCTCTATTCCCGCTTCTGGATGCATGTCCTGAACGACATGGGAATTATTGCATTCCGGGAGCCGTTTTTGAGGCTGAGAAATGTAGGTATGGTGCTGGCTGAAGACCACCGGAAGATGAGTAAATCGTGGGGGAATGTCATCAATCCCGATGATGTGGTAAAGGAGTTCGGAGCCGACGCGCTTCGCATTTACGAGATGTTTATGGCCCCCTTTAACCAGGAAAATGCCTGGTCAACGACCGCCGTCCAAGGTTCATACCGCTTTGTGTTGCGCGTCTGGAATCTGTTTCATTCTGAAAAGGCAATCGGCGAACACGAAGATAAGAAACTGGCGACACGGCTATACAAGGCAATTCATAGGGTCGGGCGTGATATTTCCGAGTCGAAGTTCAATACAGCGATTCCCGCGATGATGGAGTTTATCAACTACTGGGAAGCTTCCGAGGGCGGATTGTCGAAAGAGAACGCGAAAAAATTCCTTCAGATTTTAGCCCCATTTGCCCCGTTTGTCACTGAAGAGTTGTGGCGCGAGGTGCTGAGCGAGAAGACCTCAATTCATATCTCCCGTTGGCCGGAGGTGGAGCTCAGTATGCTGGAAGATGAGGAGCTCCAAATCCCTGTCCAGGTAAATGGAAAAGTACGGGGAACCGTGACGGTATCGGTAGAGAAGTCAGATCAGGGGTCAGTAGTTGCTCTTGCGCTCGCTGATGAGACGATCGTGAAACATTTGAGCGGCAATCAGCCGAAGAAAATCATCTACGTGCCGAAGAAGATACTGAATATGATTGGATAGTCGACACGTGACATACTAGTTTTTTTCAGAATTTAATAGCTTCTGGATTGATTCTATACACGGCATATAAACGTATTTTTTTCCTATTAATGTATTTTTATAGTAGCCCTTATTTTCTAATTGTGTAAGGTCGCGACGCGCTGTCTCGTATGCTATTTGATTAACCGTTTGATGTTGATTTATTGAAATTGTTTTGTGAGGATGATTTACTGAATACAGTAATAGTTTTACTTGTCTATCGTTGAGATCCGGCAGATTACTGGAAGCTACTCGCAACTTTGTTTCCTCTTTAACTTTTGCCTCATAATAGTCAATAAATTCACTAATTGATTGAGTAATCACTTTTAGATTGTAGAAAATAAAATAAGTCATATCATTGTCGTCGTTCTCACTATAAACGAAAGATCTGTCATAGGCAATTTTAGAGCTTTTTTTAATTATTCTTGATACAGATAAATATTTGAAAAGCCAATAGTTGTGTTTGAGTAGATACCAATAAAACAATGCACGGGCAGTTCTGCCGTTACCGTCAATGAACGGGTGAAGATATGCGAGCCAAAAATGTAAAATGCAAGCTTTAATGACAGGATGCGTAAATGATTTGCTATTGATGGGCTCGTTCGCGTAATGTATGAGCCGATCCAACTCATGGCGCATTAATGTACTATTTGGAGGAATGAAGATGGGATCTCCAGTTAAAGCATCTACCACTTGAATATTGTCAACATCTTCACGCAATCTTCCGGAGTCGACCGTATTTTCGAGGGTATTTTGCGTAATGATTGACTGAATATTTAAAAGCATATCTAAACGCAGTTCCTTATTTTTCCAGTCAGATAATCCCTGCATTACCTGAAAATTATTGACAATCATTTGTTCACTGTGTGTACGTGGTTTACGGTTGGTATATATCATTTCTTTGGCAACTTTACGGGAGGTGCTCGCACCTTCAAGTTGACTAGAGGCGATTGCTTCTTCGGTAATTCCGCTAAGGATAAGCTGATCTTTTTGTGAAGTAGTAGGCTTTTGATCGTCAGACACGAGGAATCCACTCGCATTCGTGTCGATATAACTCAACATTTGAAATATCGTCTTATTCATCGAGAAATGAAATATACGATCATCTTTAGACTTAACGGGTACCGCTTCGATAGTTGTTAGCCGCGTAAACTTAAGCCGCGCCCATGCTTCCTCTGGCTTAATTCCTTTAGGCATTGGGAAATGTTTGAACTCATTCCAATGCGTATATTCATTTTGTGCCTGTTCAATAATATTGAAAAGTTCTTGAGATTTTGAGAGAACATTGGGGTTATTTTGAATTAATTCCATCCAATTGGATGGAGGAACAGCAATTGATTTTGCCATATTAAATTTGATTATTATTTTCTACTTTTATGATAGTAATAAGTATATTATATGTTTATATTACTATAATTTTATATGCATTTCAACTCAATATCTACTAATTACTAATCAATTAGTAGATAATTAGTAGTTAATTTTCATAAGTATTTCTAACGTCTGTTCATGATTCCGCTCCATGGCTTCGCGGGTAAAGAAACCCACCTCGGGAGTGATAAGGACATTGGGCAGATTGAGGAGCTTTTTGTACTCACTTTCGGGGAAGTGATCATAGACGTTGAACACGTCGCTGAAGTAATCGATAGCTAGTCCTTTCAAGGTATTTTTAAGCAGTAAATCGCGCATGAGATCGATTGAGAACCGGAGGGTATAGCTGGCGAGGATGAGATAACGAGCCTTCATCTGAGAGGTGAGAAGCCGGGAATCGAGTTCGATAGAAGATTCGTACGATTCCGGAAAAATAATAATATCCGCTTTCTGAAATATTGTCTCGAGAGTACAAAACTCATTTACCCCAAACTCGACTGGTTCCGCTGATATGCCGTCAGGGTTGGCTATGCAGAGATTGCACCCGAACATGCGTAGTAGCGGCGCGATATCTCGGCCTTCCCGTTTAATCCCCACAATCCCCACCGTATTTCCCCGAAGCTCATGAGCTTCAAATCCCTGATAGTCAAATTTCCCCGTTTTGAGCTCTTCTGCAGGCTTGTAAATAGGGCGAAGGAGCGAGAAGAGGGCAGTGAAGATGAACTCGGAACGCGCTGATTTTTTGTAATTTTTTGCGGGGTCGAGTTGAATCACGGTGATGCCTAGTTCCCGGCAGGCGGCAAGGTCAATGGTGTCGAGGGTCAGGGTGGCGGAGACAATGTATTTGAGCTGAGGGCATTGTTTGAGAATTGTTCGGGTGATGATGAGTGAAAACGCATTCACAATAATCTCAGCATCATGACAGCGTTCGAGGAATAGTTCGGCCGTCATGTGGGCTGAGGAATCGGGAAAGGTGACAACCTCATATTTATCTTTGAGAGTTTTAAGCATGGAGTCGGGGAGAGTGTACCAGTCACTGAAGACGAGTTTTGGTTTAGCGGTATAAGTGCCTCTGGAGTGGGTGAGGAAAAGGGATTCAAGCTGGGTGGTCTGGGAGGTGATAAGCTTCTTGAGCTCGGAGACATCGGGGATGGAGTAAAGAATATTGCGGGCCGATTTTTTTTGCTCCTGAACGTACCCTTTTTCGACGAGGGTTTTGAGCTGATAAAAAAGGGAAGATTTATTGGCATTAAGGCGAGACGTAAGTTCAGGGAGGCTGAGTGCGCCATGTTGTTTAAGTGCCTCGATTATGGCAATTTCCGAATTGGTTAGTGAAAACATGTGTGGGAATATGTAAATTTGGAAATATGACAATATGGAAATTAAACACGCATTGTCATTGCGAACGGGTGCTGTATGGTACTCGTGTGGCAATCTCCTTGTCTCATGTCATCCTGAACTTGTTTCAGGATCTTTTTCAACGGTGTGCACACCTCCTTGTCCGTCATTCCCGACCTGCTCGGGAATCCAGCGTATTAATATCCCTTTCTTCTTTTTCCGGCGGCCTGTCTTCGATTCATTCTCCACCAGTGCTCGCCCGCCTCGGAAAGCCGGCGAAGCTGCGCGCTGGTGGGAGCCCTTTCTCTCAGACACCCGGAAAAAGGTGTTACCCTGTTGCACAACGGAATCCAGAAGCATTAATTTCCGCTTATTAATCAGTATATATACTCATATAAATATATTCAACACTATTGAACATAAACCTATACTATTTATCTTTATTCAACAATAATGTATAATATGTGGTGAGGTTATAATTATAGATTCTATACATCAGTATGCATAAAGTAATTTTTACCGCTAATACTTTTTCGGAGAAACAAATTGAAGTTCTCAGGCAGAAGGGAATTAATATAGTTAAGCAGCCAAGTAATCTTTCAGAAGGCAATTTGATAGAAGCACTGCAGGACGCAGAAGGTTACATTCTTGGAGGTGATGAAATTGCAACAAAGCACGTTATTGAAATGGCAAAACACCTGAAAATTATTTCCTTTCTAGGAGTGGGGTATGAACGATACATAGATGTTAGAGTAGCTAAAGAGCATGGTATTGTTGTAACCAATACTCCAGGAGCTAATTCTCAAGCAGTTGCAGAGTTTACGGTGAGCTTAATATTAGATGTAGTGAAGAAAATTACTTATTTAAACGAACTGTCAAAAAACGGAATTTGGGAAAAACCACATGTATGGAACTTGCATAACAGAACGGTTGGCATAATTGGGATGGGAAATATAGGGAGTAAAGTTGCTAAGATACTCCATGATGGTTTTGGTATGCGTGTGATTTATGTTAGCCGTTCGGTTAAGGGTCATGTTGAGGAGGCATTTGGAGCGAAGAAGGTCACCCTTGATGAATTGTTTGCCCAATCAGACGTTGTGTCGGTTCATGTAGCGCAAGCGGATGAGACGGTCAATATGATCAAAAAACAGCAGCTTACTTTAATGAAGCCTACGTCAATACTGGTAAATACGGCAAGAGCAGAAATAATTGATGGCCATGCTCTTTATGAAGCGCTGATAACAAACCAATTATCAGCAGCAGCCTTTGATGCCTATTACATAGAGCCTTTGCCTGAACGATCGCAAGATGAGTATAAACTAATGTCATTGCCAAATGATAAGTTTGTGCTCACTACTCACAATGCTTACAATTCTATAGATGCTATCGAAACAATGAATGAAATGATTATAAACGGGCTTATTGATATGTTTGAGGGGAGGAAGCCCATACATCAGATCTAACGTAGACTTTTTCATTAAGGAAAAAGTAATTATCCTCGGAGTGATAGAGATGAGTATATATTTGATAGAGTAGTTTTAAGGCGAAAGGACTCTTAGGGGGTTGTTTGTACTAATTACTTATACAGTTGCCGGGTGAACCTGACATCTCTGAAATAGTTCCTGGTAAAAACCGAGTTCTTTCATCGCATGACTGTCTCCCAAAGCATCAAACCGCTTCATTTGAGCTCGTTTTAGACCTCACTTCCCGCTCAGGTGAGGGCGAAGTCTTTCTCACTGAACTCACCTTTTTCAAACGGGCTAATGATGGCAAAGTTCAACCGCTCCGGGACAAAAAGCTCTCTGGCGACGTTGACGATCTCTTCCTCGGTAACTGCCTCGATATGTTTGAGGGTCTCTTCCGGACTGCTTATCTTGTTTTCCAACAGGAGCTTGGCACCGTAGAATGAGGCGACGCTATACGAATCTTCCAGAGAGAGGAGGGTGCGCCCCTTAATAAGCTCTTTAGCCATAATAATCTCCTCTTTAGTGAGGTCTTTGAGGGTCATTTTGTGATGTTCTTCAAGAGTCACTTTCA
>JAAXWV010000024.1:9957-11902 GCA_013334845.1 Candidatus Roizmanbacteria bacterium
CCTTAATCTTATCGATACTATTGGTGACACCCGCCTGGGTGACAAAGTTTCCCACATCGGAATAAAGTTCACGACCAGATGATATATAGTAACATAATCCCCGTCGTTCACGTACTTGTATAAACAAACGTGATGACATACCGCCTCCGAGAATTGCCGATAATACAGACAGAGCGTACTTGCGGGGATCCAGGAAAGAAAAAGCCCGGAATCCAAGGCAAAAATGAGCTTGTTCAGTCTTTTTCTGATGAATTTCCATAGCTAACGACTCCTGTTTTTCCGTCACCGGAGCAAATGCTGACTTCTTGCCCGATTTCCAGCCATTGAATTTTTCTTCGATAAGGGCAAGGTATTTCGCACTGTCTTTTAGTCCGCCAGCTACTACAAGCACTGCGTTTTCGGGATGATAATGGGCTTCGATATAATCGGTGAATGTTTTACGATTAAAACTACGTACTCCCTCTTTTTGTCCGGCAATGTCAAATCCGAGCGGATTTCCCTGATAGAGAAGGTTTTCAAAAATTTCGCTTACCCGACGGGCAGGGGTGTCTTCATACATATTAATTTCTTCTACGATAACACCTTTTTCCCGTTCGATCTCTTCTTCCACAAGGAGTGGATTGAGGATCATATCAGAAATAACGTCGATAACAGTGTCGAAGTGTTCTTCCGTTGCTTTTATATAGTAGCCGGTGTGATCTTTTCCGGTAAAAGCATTAAAGACCCCGCCGAAACTTTCTACCGTTGAGGAAATCACAAACGAGTTGGGGTATTTCTTCGATCCTTTGAAGGCCATGTGTTCAAAAAAGTGGGCGATACCGTTGTTTTGCTCAGTTTCGTAACGGGAACCAGCGCCGACGAGGAGGAGAGTGGTGAGAGAGGGGAACGCTTCGGTGTCAACAAAAATTACCTGAAGTCCGTTGGCAAGCCGATGATGTGTTTGTTTCATACCTCTATTATAGCAGGGGAGAAGGCACGAGTTGGAGTTGAATAAAAGGGGGAAAACTGATACAATTTGAAATCTTTTGTACGGCTACCAGGGTCCATAGCTCAACTGGTACCCGCCCGCCATGCAAGCCGCAGGCGTTGCGGGCGCGGGAGCAGCAGTACTTACACTTGCCATGTATTACACATATGTGCTAAGGAGTAAAATAGATGATAAGTTATACGTAGGATTTAGCGATAACTTGAAGGAGCGAATAAAAATGCACGCGGATGATATGGTTAAAGCCACAAAAGATCGACGGCCATTAGAACTGATATACTATGAAGCTTCTCTAAGTAAAGAGAGAGCCTTAGAGCGGGAAAAGTATTTCAAGTCGGGGTTTAGGAGAAGGTTTTTGAAGAATAGGATTAGCTAAGGGTCCATAGCTCAACTGGTAGAGCAGCAGCCTTTTAAGCTGTTGGTTCTGGGTTCGAGTCCCAGTGGACTCACTTTATAAAAAAGACCGAATTCGTTCGGTCTTTTTTTATACACAGAAGGGACGAGAGGCTCAGTATTGTGGTACTATAGATAAATATGATCATTTTGACGACTGTTTTCATCTTTATCCTCGGCACAGCAATCGGTTCATTTCTCAATGTACTTATTGATCGACTTCCGCAGGGTAAATCAATTGGTGGCCGCTCCCACTGTGACTATTGCGAAAAGCAACTTACCCCCGTTGATCTCGTTCCTGTACTATCGTTTATTTTTCTGAGAGGGAAATGCCGCTATTGTCATAAAAAGCTCTCTATACAATATCCCCTCATGGAGCTTCTGACCGGAGTGATATTTGTTCTTGGCTGGCTTTTTCTCCCGATGGAATATCTATTTATTCAGGGTCTTCATCCGATTATGCTCCAAGGGGGTCTAGTCGGACAAGTCGCTCAGGAAAGCTGGTGGCTGCGGGAGGCAGCAGGAAAACTGGTCTATTTGGGCGTAATATCATGTTTGATCGTGATC
>JAAXWV010000219.1 GCA_013334845.1 Candidatus Roizmanbacteria bacterium
AGATCACAATTTAAAAAATGGGTTTTATTGTAAAATCAGTTAATTATTATTGTTCTCCTTTTTGTACTTATAAAATGTACGCTTATTCTCAAGATCCAATACCCGATTTAATAAAATTTTATATCGACATCGAATTCTTTACCTAAAAACATTTTGTTATTTGATTAAAAAAAAATGGAACTCAAAAGTGCCACGTTTGTTTTTCAGAAGTTTGATACTTTTTATAGTTTTTAAATCTTTCTTCTTTTATCTGTACCCCTTGCCTGTTTGTTCAATAAAATATACTTTGATTTTTTCAGTGGTATCATTTTTTAGTTTTAAAGTTTTACTCCAAGCTCCACTAGCATCAGCAGTAATAGTTTTCCAGAGTTTTCCTCCTTTATAGATTTCTACTGTTCCATTGGACAGGGAGTCATCTTGGCTTTTGAGTTTAAATTTGTTTTTAGTGATATTGAGGGTGTCTTTGAATTTATTGGTTCCTCTTTCAATTTTAATTTTAATAGAATTGAGAGATGTTTTATTTTCTTCGGGAGCGATTTGGAAAGTTAGATGAGCTTCGGTTGATTCATTGATTACGTCTTTGCATATCATGTAATAATCGTAAGTTGTTCCAGGATTAAGACCAGATATGGCGGTGGAGTGAGTCGTATTATTCGTGCTATTGAAAGCGGTCATCGAAGCATAATCAGTGCCGGAAGTTGCAGAATATTTGCAAGTCGTGGTTTCAGAAGTTGTCAGTGTCAGATTTGTGCTCGTAGTCGTGGCTGAAAGAGTTGTGTTATTTGGTGAAAGATCGGAAATTGTTGGCACTTCGGTATCAACTGTAAACGCATAATTGGCGGGAGTTGCATCTTCATTGGTGGCGGTATCAGTCGCCTTAACATAAAAAGTATGCGCGCCTTCAGCTAAACCCGTGTAATTTTTTGGACTGGTGCAACTAGCGTATGCGCTGGAATCTATTTTGCATTGAAATGTGGAAGTTTCTGTGGCAGAAAAAGTGAAAGTGGCGGAGTTGGAATTAATGAGAACGTCAGGATTAGAATCGATTGAAGTTTGCGGAAATGCGGTATCGATAGTGTATATTTTGCTCTTTATTGGATTTTCAGAATTTTCATTTTTGTCTTGGGAGAAAAATTTTAGCGTAGTTGTCAATGAAATCGAAAGCGGAGCAGAATACTGATTTGAATCAGTATCTGGATCAGTGCCGTCTGTGGTGTAATATGTTTTGTCACAACCAACACCACTTCCATCACTGCAAGTCAGAGTGACGGTTTGCGCGCTATTGTATAGTCCGGTGTCTACATTAGCG
Organism: Candidatus Roizmanbacteria bacterium; assembly: GCA_013334845.1. Classification (GTDB taxonomy): domain Bacteria; phylum Patescibacteriota; class Microgenomatia; order UBA1406; family GWC2-37-13; genus JAAXWV01. The sequence goes on from JAAXWV010000219.1 coordinate 1,310, forward strand.
GTGGTGATTGGAGCAGTTGAGTCTTGAAATTCATAGGCACCGATATCGAAATTTGGTCCGCTTTTCGGATTTCCTTCATAGTCAGTCGTAAGACCGACATCGGTTCCGGCGTTGATGGCTGGAGAAGTATTCTGTAAAGTAAAATCAAATATTCCAGCGTTGGTAAATACAGGATCGGCATTAATGTTATTTGTGTAGGCGTCTTCGTTTGTGACTGCACCAGCACCGCCTTGTATATCTGAATGGTCTATAGTGATTATTGCTACTCCCCCAGTAGCTTCCCTTACGTATTTCACCCATTCCACCGTTCCAAACAATACAATTAACTACATTTATGGTATGAGTATAAGCCGCAACCACGTTCTGGAAAAATGCCCCGGCACCGCCTAGACCGCCATCAAGACCAGTTACGGAATTTCCATAAAGAGTGCAATTATTGAGAGTGGTAGTTTTTGATCTGGTAGCCGACCCCCCCACGTGACCAAAAACGGCTCCACCTTGATCGGAAGTATTGTTATACATTACGCTGTTGTTTACTGTCACATCCCCCCATCCTCCGGCGTATACTGCCGCGCCAGAACCAGGCTCTATCCCTGCTCTGCCTGTTGCCTGATTATTGTAGGCCCGTAATCGGTTAACAGTTGCACCCCCCCTGAGAACAGTACACAGCGCACCCATGCTGGCAAATCACATCATGCACAGTGATATCTTCTATAGTCCCCGTGGCCGAATTTCCATAACTGACAAATGCCCCACCGAGTCCATTTGTTACGTTCTCTTCAATTAATGAAGAGCTAAAGGTAAGCCCGCTGACCGTAAACGGACCCAACGCTTGAAAAAGAGCGCCATGGATCTCGCCACCTGTCCATGTAAGGTTCGAGGCCGTAACATTGGTCACGGTTAGCGGAAGCGTAGTCGATTCCGTGTAAAAAAAGCCCCTGTGCGCTCCCGTTGATGCGGAGGAATAAGTGCTGGTCACATCGCTGATGGTGACATCGGATAATGTCATACTCTTCCTTGCATAGACCATTCCTGTAGAATTGGCAGTGGCCGCTCCTCCAACAGTCACGTCTATATCGCTAAATCCTACAAATGATAAAACTAAATCAGCGGCAAGCCCTGACGAGATCAAACTATAGTATCCACCGGCAGTTATAGATATTCCTGTTATTGTTGTTCCGCCGTTGATTATGACGGTTTTTGATGCCCCTCCAGCGCGTATAACTGTGCCTGATACGGATGATGTCCCAATATTAATATCAACATCATAAATCCTGCATGCAGATAGAATGACATCGCCCCGCTGATTAGCAAACACCAGAGCCGGAACTGTGGTTGTCGTGTGAGGTACAGTCTTTGTCATCCCTATGCCGGAAAAAGTTATGTCGTAAGTTCTACTGGCTTCATCATGATCAATCAAGGTTTGGTCCGCTGCAGTGGATCGCAATACACTCAAAAGGGGGTTTCCGCTTTTCGATCTGACGGTGAACGCACCATTTCCCGCCAACGATATAGATGCAGTAGTTAGGGGTGTTGCAAGATCCCACACTTCGTCATTCACAACTACCTCATCTCCAGATGTAGCTAAGGCATCAATGGCCGTTTGTATTGACGTTGCAGCCTTCTCCCATGTGTCATATGGCGCAGTATTGGACCCTGTGGAGCTGGCGTAAAAAGTCGCCGCACTTGCCTTTGCTCCAAATCCCATGCTAAAAATAAAAACCAAAAGACATATTATAAAGGTAATACAGATAAAAACATAGCTATTTAAGGTTAGAACAAAAAATTG
>JAAXWV010000220.1 GCA_013334845.1 Candidatus Roizmanbacteria bacterium
TCATAACATACAGAGGTGAAACAATAAGAATAATTTCAGTAAGAAGATCCCGTCCTGAGGAGGTAGCTGTCTATGAAAACAGAGGAATTTGACAAGAAATTTGATGCCGGAGCTGATATCACCAATTACCTTGACCTGAGCAAGGCAAAAAGGATAAAACAACAGCATAAAAGAGTTAATGTTGATTTTCCTATTTGGATGATTGACTCGCTTGATAAAGAGGCAACACGTCTTGGCGTATCGCGTCAGTCTGTCATTAAAGTGTGGCTCGGAGAACGCCTTCAACAACAGAAGGCGTGAACCACGAAACCTTTGCCTGAAGATTATTTTTGCATGCAATCCTCAATTTTACAGTAAAGATAGAGCTATGGATTGACGCACAAGCGTACTTCAATATTGCCTTCGTGGGCGAGAACGATCTGCTTATTAGTAACAATCTGAATGCTGATTGGCGTATGGGACGATTAACCTTATTGCGAATCAGCATGATCGTCAATTTGAAAAGGGAAGGGAGGAGCAATGAAAGAGGATGCACCAAAAAGCATTGACGAGTACATTGCCGGTTTTCCTCAGGATATCCGGGAGACTCTGGAAACGATCAGGGCGACGATCAGAGCGGCAGCACCTGATGCGGAAGAAAAAATCAGCTATCAGATGCCGACGTTTACCCTCAAAGGCAATCTGGTTCACTTCGCGGCCTACAAAAACCACATCGGCTTTTATCCCACGCCATCTGGTATCGAGCAATTCCGGCAGGATCTATCTGTTTATGACTGCGCAAAGGGTACCGTTAGATTTCCTCTCAACAAGCCAGTTCCGCTTGTGCTGATCAGCCGGATTGTAAAGTTCAGGGTAGAGGAGAATCTGGTAAAAGCAGCCGCAAAAGGTGGAAAAGAAAAGCGTTGAATTAATTTGGGAGACGGTGAAAATTATGTGTAAAATTAGCGCTATTTGAATCCGTTGATTGTTGGGTAAACGGCTTTAATACTGATAAAATACATTTATCATTGTTAAAGAGATTATAAGCTGAAAATATTTTTTTTGGAGTAATAATGTTGATTGATCATTCCGTTTGCTCTGACTGATCTTACGTCTTAAATTCTCCATTGGTGGCAGTGTTCTCTATATGTTTTAACTACACGATTTTATTCGACTCACGCAATAAGCACTGACTGAGCCCGAACTGATAGCGTCTCGAAAGTTATTGTTCGGACACACTTGCGTGAAGTCCAATTCATCCAAGTATTTTTATGAGTGAAACAGTTCCGTTTGAATTTCACCTACCATCGCTTGAAGAAATGCGTTCCACACCTGCTGGGATGGAGATGCTCCGCATGATTGACGACGATAACTTCCGAAGTGCTCTTATTACCGGTGTTCCAGGAAGCGGGAAAACAACAGTATCCATCTACAGGCTAGTGCGTCTTCACAACCAACAGGCAAACGCCCATTTTCTCACCTTTCAGAATATGCTTGTGCTTGTTATTCGCAATCTCGCCAAGGGTCTGAAGGTTCCGGATTCTTCTGTAAGTACATTTCATAAATGGTACTGGCTCCATACAGGAGTAGGTTTTGGTAACAATAATATCCCTCCAACGACAGAAGAAATAGTCGCTAGTCTTGATCTTAAGGCTCTGGCAGACAGCGGATTGGATGAAATCCTGATCGATGAAGGGCAGGATCTTCCTCTTTGTGTTTATGAGGCCGTTCCCCGTTACGCTAAACGTTGTTTCGTGGGCGCTGACAAAAACCAACAGGTGCATCATCTTGGCGCAGGAGAAATGCAAATTGCAGAATTGCTAGAGAATGAATTTGCTCCATATAGGCGCTTTGCTCTGGGCCAGAACTTTCGTAATACCTATGAAACCTACAGGTTTGCCCGTCAGTTTATACCCCGAAAAAATCTCGTGGCATGGAATCCGGTAATCATAGAGCGTTTACTCCAAGCAAACCGCCGAGGCCCAAAAACCACTGTCATTACATATAGAGACACGACGGTTCGTAATGCGCATTTCCGCACTACCTTGGATAATGCTGAAGGTAACGTTGCAATCCTTTGTCCATTAGGACCATTGCCGCGATACGGCCATAATTCTGGTGACTCTGTCGACGAGATTTACGAACTTGTCACTGGAATGGGATTTCCCGCCACTATGTACCGAAATGGGGCTGAAGTTCCAAAAATTCTTGAGCGCTATGTGGTTACTACTTTTATTTCAGCAAAGGGTATGGAATTTGACACGGTTATCATCCCTCGGATTAATTTTTGGAAAATGATTCCTGAAGAGTGGTATGTTGCCTGTACCCGAGCACAAGGCAGGTTATTTGTATATAGGGATCTAAGTAATCCACAGTGTGATTTAATCGCTCAATTTGAATCTGATACGTATGAATCTATTTCACTGGAACCAGCACCTTTATTCACAACAAATTCGGATTTATTCTGAAGTATGAAAGGCGTAAAATATGAGCAGCCAACAGATATTTGAAAGAAAAGGAAAGAGGTATTCAATCCTTCAGGCCGGTTGGGAATATGTCGATAATAACGAATCTAAATGTATCCGACCACCGGGTAAAAAAGCCTGCATAACTATCCAAAATGCTCTTAAAAAGGGGGCGATTTCCGAGGACCTTTCCAATAATATTGCAATTTTTGCCCCACAGACTGAGGAAAATTATGCAGGGAGGAGCGCGGAGCAGATTGTTTTTAAAGAGTTGCAGGAACAAAAAGATGTAAGGCCTCAGAGCTTAAAAGAAAAAATCGATAATATCTACTTTATGCCGGTTGATCAGCTCCGTGCGCAAGTATTTCTTGCTCATGGCTTGATTTATCCATCAGTTTATGATAAATCTGGTTTGTCAACGGATTTTGATGACTGCCAACGACAGTCCCCAACCGATCTGGTGCTTTTCGAGACAGCTCAGCCGATTAACAAGAAGCAGCTTCTTCTGAAGATTTTGCTAAATCCCGATGAAATAGCTAATGCAGAAAGAGTTAGAAAAATCTTCACAAGAAGCAGCTTCTTCTGAAGATTTTGCTAAATCCCGATGAAATAGCAAATACAAAACATTTCTAACTCTTTCTGCATTAG
>JAAXWV010000221.1 GCA_013334845.1 Candidatus Roizmanbacteria bacterium
CCGTATCCACCGATGCGAATGCTGTTATGACAACGATCTTCAGCCAGGGATACTTTGCAAGAAGCGAAGAAACCAGATCAAGTCCACTCTCCATGCCTAACCTGATATCCACGAAAGCAAGATCGAATATCTGCAGACCCGCTTCGATCATTGCATCCTTTGGATTTGAGACCGTGGTAACCTTGTGGTGCTGCAGATCGAAAAACATCATCATCGTTTTTCTGATGTTGCTCTCATCATCCACGACCAGCACATTCATCGGGGATAATGGCGCCATTGTTTCAACACAATCCATGATGTTTCTCCTGACAATCTGTAAGACTAAACCTTATAAATTAAAAAACTTCCGGTAAATAATCCGTTACAGGATTTCTTCTGGAAAAGAATGTTTTCCTGAAAATGGCAGACTCATAAACGGGTGCACGTCCCAGAGAGTGTATCTTGAAAATTTTTTGATCCTCTCCCCTGCCATATCTTCAGAATAATTGGTAACTTTTCTGCCGATTATATCCAATAAAAAGAACAGGATAAAACAGCGCAATAAAACCGTGACTACACAAATACAAAATATTATTGACCAGATTGAGGCGTGCCAGTTCAATGAGGCATACAATGCCCTGAAAGTGATGAGAAAAGACCCGTCGCTTTCAGAGGATCTTATTGAAGTGGCAGAGCTTGCGAGCATTGAAATTGGAGTGACTGAAAAGCGCAGACAGTTGGAGCCAAAGGGTGGTTTTTATGCAAAATGTGCGGTTTTGAGGCTGCAGGAAGCATTAGGCGATCCGAACGCGGCAGAACGCCTGAGACTGCTGAAGGAACAGATGAACCTTACCATCGATGCGCAAGTAAACAGCAGAAACTGATCACGTATAATAAAGGTGTTATCCTTCTTTGCTCACATTTCCCCCCACACTGAGATTCTCAATTGGATACAACCAATAGAATAAACCTATCACAAAGGGGCCAGAACTGTCGCAAGGAAAAACAGCTCGTCATCATGGATAAATGTATTCTGAACAACCGATTGACAGGCTGTTTGCCATTGAGCGGTTTGTAATGCTGGCGTATCCTGTTGAAGGCGTTGTTCAGAATACAATATCGGTACGGTTATGATCACGAATAATAGATTGATGAGCAAGATTATTAAACTTTGCTCTTGACATAATAAGGTAGCAAAACATGCGGAAGCTGTGATTATAAGTAAAGGTTCTGATTTCCAATCTGTTCAGTCATGAAGAGAAAATAGTTTGTAAAAATATTATATAAGATTAACAAAGCGACTTTAGTATTTGACAGAACTCCCTAATATGTTTAATCCAAATAAACAATTTATGCTTATCAACATCTCGTTGACCATGATGAATTATACTATTACGAGTCTGTATGGCAAGCCGACAGCTTTGAATAATTTTTGTTGGCAGTATTTCTTCTGGCAAAAGAATAGGTAACAAATAATTAATTGAGCCTGATATCCCCAATTTATCAATTAGTTTGCATAAATTCTTTGTTTCGATCCTTTTACTTAAAACTTGCCCAATATTCTTTTCCCACTTAAATTCTTTGCCAAATTTATCAAGAACTAGTTCTATTGCTGTTATTAAATCAATTAATGCACTGCGTCGATTTCCGCTATAGAAAAAAGACTCAGCTCTTGCAAGTAATTCCCCAATAAAATCCGTTCTAGAATTACTTGAAACGAAATCTCTACACTCAGGCCAATCTGCTTCTGTTATATATCTACTTGGGCTATAACCAGTACCACTTAATCGTTGGTATATCTTCGGACCAATAAGAAACGGAGGATCTGAATCTACTCTACAAATAGCATTAAAATCTTTGAAATATGATATAATATTTTGAGTATCAATATTATATTCAGTTAGCCAAAATTGCTGTTTATTTGAACGAGCGAATGCTATCAAACGATTTACCCGACTGATTGATGATTTGACTATTCTTTCAATTAAATTTGTATAAGATAAATGAATATCACGCTCAGATTCATCAGGCAAGCGTGAATAATCAAAACTTTTAGTATAAGCAATTAAATCTTCAGATACATTATCAACCTTAATATCAATATTTATATATCCAACCCATACATTTATCTCATCCTTTAAATCATCAAATTTAATGTTTAGTGATGGATAAATACTGTCACAATCAAACCAGAGGCAAACGAAAATATCGTTTTGATAAATATTGATTCCTTTTTCTCGACCAATTGGCAGCCAACGGTAAAAAGCAAGTATAGGCTGATATGTACCAACACTTGGATTGCATTCAAACGGCACTTTAAACGACACTTGTATCGTTGGCATTTATTTTTTGGGGTTGAAAATTTAATGAAGTACAAAAAAGATAAAATTAACCCGTTCATTATATTGAAAAGTACTCTTGATGTAGAAAATTTACAAAGCAAACTTTCATGGTTAACAATTTTAGGTAGAACACATCATCATCTGAGACAAAAAAACTTTCCGATAACGACTGACGACAAAGCCGAACATGATGACCGCATAGGCGAAGAGAATGAGAAACTGCTTTGAGATCTCCGCAAGAACTGAAGCATTGAAGAAACTTTCGCATTCCGAATGCGGCTAAAATGATTCAGTATACGACTGATAAGCACCCAAGCCACTGCGTTGTGGACAGCTGCTCATGAAGCACACTAAGATTGCGGTTATTGTTACGAGCAACGAAAGCAGGGAAATTTGACCCGCTGAATATTTTGACAGCAAATAGCTACTCTATCTTTTTTCTTTTCCAGCAGCTTTTACAAGATTTTCCGTTACCCTGAACCTCACAATCCGGCTGATCAGCTCAAGCGGGATTGGTTTTCCGAGGGGAAATCTTACGGTACCCTTGGCGCAGTCATAAACAGAAAGCTCCTGGCGGAATTGCTCAATGCCGGATGGGGTAGGATAAAAGCCGATATGGGTTTTGTAGGCGGCGAAGTGAACCAGATTGCCTTTCAAAGTAAACGTCGGCATCTGATAGCTGATTTTTTCTTCGGCATCTGGAGCGGCCGCCCGGATTGTTTCCCTGATCGTTTCCAGAGTCTCCCGAATATC
>JAAXWV010000222.1 GCA_013334845.1 Candidatus Roizmanbacteria bacterium
GTATGGGTGTTTCAGGAACTCCATAAAGGCGAGGCTCAGTAATTTTTCTTTTGTTTCAGCCATAATATTTAACATACCGTTGGGTATGCAAAAGTAATACTTTTTCCATTTTCTGTCTTAAAGCAAGATCTTGAAACTTTTCATTTCTTAAATTAAAAAACAGGGCGTAGTAAATTCCTTGCAATGGTTCGTCTGTATAAGTCCAGCCACCGAAAAGTAACATCGGCCAAATAGGATCAATTTTATCAGCGGGGTGTTGAGCTCTATGCTGATAAAACCAATTTTGACTGATTTGTTCCACTTTCTGAACAGCCATCAACCCACCTATTCCGCGCAAAGAATTCAATCGCAAGGAAGGTAATCTATGGTCATCAAAATTCGCATGACCCCAAATCTCAGCGCGGATCACAACGTCGGCTTTCCCTGAAAGCTTCAACCCATTCGGTAGAGCGACAAATTGATCTCCACCTCCTGGAACAAAGGTTCCTAGATAGTTATTGTCAAAATGGATGGTAAGTATATCCGAACCTGACCGGATTAAAAACCCTCGAAGATCTTTTATATTGGAAATAGAGGATCGATACCAACCAAACCCGCGATATATATTGTTTTGTTCAAGGTACAGCCTGTCAGATTTACATGATAGAGCACTAGTAAACCAATCCTCATTGGAAGGATCCATTTTCACTGATCGCCAATGAGTTCGAGTAAGATCTATTTGTTGAGATTCCACTGTATTGGTTTCAAATAACATATTTGATTGTCTTTTAAACTCCTCATTACATACTTCTTCGCGGTTCATAGCCTTAATAACAACACGTTTTCCATTGAAACCTAATATTTCGGCACTAACAAAAACTTTGGAATGCAACCATAACCGAAAACCAGCTTGAACTTCCTCAATATGCCAGCCCCCTGCATCCACCAGAGAGCTATTTGGCCAATTCACCATTAACTCAGCGGAATCATTAAATGCAAACGTTAATTCAACCAGATCATCTGTTTTTTTACTACTCACCAACTCAACGGTGGAATACTTAATCTGGCCATTAATTCCCATTGAATGAAGCGGATAGTCCACTAGAACAAACGGGCATGTATTAGGTTTGATCTTCAGCTCAGTATGAATGGGGAATTTTGTGTTTTCGTCACTTAACGTAACGTTTGTTGACACATCACTAATATTTGGTAAGCCGATTAACCATCCTCCACCATCAAGAGCCAGGGATTCTCCCTTGATTCCATTAACAGGCACAGGAGGGGAGACAGCCATGAACGAGCCTGCAAAAACACCGGCGAAAACAGGCACTACTACCTCAAAAACAACCACAAAAAAACAAACCACATCAACTGCTAATATAATGGATCAACTTCTTAAGGGAGAACATGTGACCCATATGAGAAAAGGACAGGAGATGGAGGCTGTCATTATTTCACTCTCCAAAAAAGGCGTCACTTTCAATATTGGCGCGAAAGCACTTGCTGTTTTAGGCGACAGAGAACTTAAAGAAATTTCTACCTATCTTCCGTACTTGAAAATAGGCGACGCTGTTACCGTGCGTATCATTTCTGAAGAATCAAAGGATGGGTATCCTGTTGTCTCCATGTCTAAGTTCTTTGAAAAAGGCAAGTGGGATATAATTAACGATAAGAAGCAGAAAGAAGAAGAGATAGAGGTAGTATGTGGTGAGTATGGTAAAGGTGGAGTATTTGTCGACTTTATGGGTATCCGAGGAGTTATTCCAAAGATTCAGTTAACTCCTGCTTTCCTTGACGACCCAAAGAAGCTTGAAGGACAGAAGATAAAGGTGCGTGTTCTTGAGGTTGACCAGATAAAAAACCGCTTAGTTGTTTCTCAGAAAGCATCAGCACTCAATATCTCTCAGAAGGAACTAAAAGAAAGGTTTGATGCAATCAAAGTTGGTGAGAAATACCAGGCAAAAGTACTTGGCCTTTCAGAGTTTGGTATTTTCTGTGAAATTAACGGCGTTGAGGGCCTTGTCCATATCTCTGAGATTTCATGGGAAAAGGTAACCGACGCTTCTTCTTACGTTATTCCTGGAGAAACAATTGATGTGATGGTTGTCGAGAAGAATGATAACGATCTCAAGCTGAATCTATCGTTGAAACGCTTGAGTCACGATCCATGGGATAATATTGATGAAAAATATCCGAAGGATAAAGAGATTGTTGGTGAAGTTGTCAGAAAAGAACGTTATGGATTATTTGTTCGCTTAGAGCCAGGAGTTGAAGGGCTCGTACATATTAGTAAGCTTACCGGTGATGAAAATTTTGAGCTTGGACAGAAAATTAAGACATTCGTTGAGCGAATTAATAGGAAAGAACGTAAGATGAGTCTTATTCTTCCCCAGACCGATAAGCCTATTCTATATCGGTAATACCTTAGCAAATCCGTTCTTAAGGAGGGAGTTAGTTTCTAGCTTCCTCCTTTTTTGTACCCAACTTTTACCTACCCGCCTGGTCGACTCTCACAGTCTGCTGACTACTTTACTAATAATTGCTATACTGATATATCATGGAACAACACGCCATACCTCGCCAGATCACTACATTCGAGTTTAAACTCATTGGGTTCATGACATTGAAGCAGTTCCTTTATCTGGTTGTTTTTTTGCCTGCTGCTTTTATTATATTTCGTCTTTTTCCCCTACCACTTCTTAATATTATTTTAGCTGCAGGGTGTGCGGGAATGGGTGCAGCGCTTGCCTTTTTACCGATTCAGGATAGGCCACTTGACGTATGGTTGCAAAATTTGTGGAAGCGACTCATGTCACCCACACAGTATACGTATCACAAAGAGGAACAGTCACTTAATTTTCTCAAAAATCTCTATTTTGCTTCGGATCCTCATCGGGTAGTGGCTCATATTGAAACACAGGAAAAGCTAGCCGCTTATATCGCTTCAATACAGCCACCTCCACCTCCAGCAAATACAAAGAAACAACACATTCAAACCCTTCTCCAGACAAAACAAGTTCTGTCGCTACAGAAAGTCGCCACTCAACCGTTACCGTTACATAGTGCAGCAACCCCAAGACCGCAAGTTTTA
>JAAXWV010000025.1 GCA_013334845.1 Candidatus Roizmanbacteria bacterium
TTACATTCCCGAGTTCAATGAGGTGGTCAATAAAGATAATTTTTACTTAAAAGCTCAGATATATGCTGAAAAAGGATTTTTTCCCGGTTCAATTCAAAAAAAGAAGTTTCTCTCATCAGTAATGAACCAACTATTAATGGAATTAGAAAAGACGCCTTCTACACAACTGATTACCATGCTTAAAAAATCTCTGGATGAAAAACAATTAGTTCTCCATTTCGACAACAAAGATCTCCAATCATTTTTTTCTCAACAGTACTGGTCAGGGGAAATGATTGTGCCTACCTGCTTAAATAAATCGTCTAATTGCGTCACCGATTATCTCTTTCCATTTGAAGCTAACCTAGGAGTAAATAAAGCGAATCTCTATATTGGTAAATCACAAGCCCTGAAGGTTTCAATAAATGAAAGCGGGCGCGTGCAAAATTATTACTCAATCAGTATCAAAAATGACTCACCAAATGAAGTTTTTCCTGGTGGGACGTATCACAACTACATGCAAATTGCTCTTCCCAAGAATGCAATTGTGAAGTCGCTGACAAAAAACGATATCCAAATTGATAACTTTGATACCAAACAGGGAGTATACACGACTCTTGGTTTTCTGGTTGATATCCCACCCCATACCACAAGTACTATAGCACTTCATTACGAGCTCCCAACGATGTTAGTTACGGGAAAAGGTACTTATCAATTAGTGATTCAAAAACAGATCGGATCGCCAAATTCAGACTTCCAATTCACAGTAGTTCTCCCTAAAACAGTCCACGCGATGTATCAAAATTTTTCTCCCCTTGTAAAGGACGGCTCATTAAATTATAATACAACTTTAACGGCTGATAAAATATTTTTTATTGAATTACTGAAAGAATAATATGTCCCCAACGCAATCACACAACCATGTTAAAATCAACCTTCCGGTTACGACACGTAACATCTTAGGGAAACAGGTTCGACGGCTTCGCAAAGAAGGGACTATTCCTGCCAATGTTTTTGGCGATGGAATGAAAGCGACAAGTATTCTCGTCAATGCAAAGGAGTTTGCCCCTATTTACAAGCAAGTTAAAGAGACTGGTATAGTCTACCTCAATCTTGAGAAAGATGCTATTCCGACTCTCATTAAAGACATTCAACGCCATCCAGTCAGCAACGATATTCTTCATATTGATTTCCGAAAAGTAAACTTGAAGCAGAAAATAGAAACAATTGTGCCTATTATGATCGTTGGAGAGTCAACTGCCATTGCCCAGCTTAGTGGCATTCTCCTTACTCAGGCAGATCATTTGAATGTGGAGTGTCTTCCTGAAAATATCCCGGCTAATATTGAGATTGATATTTCTTCAATTACCGAACTCGGACAAGAGATAAAAGTCTCTGATATTCCTGCACATGCTGATTACGTTCTTAAAGAAGAGCCGGAACGAGTAATTCTCTCTGTCATCGCCCACAAGGAAGAAAGTGTGGTGCCAGAAACTACAGTAACTACTGTACCAGAAGTCATCGGAGAAGCACCGGCAACAGAAGAGTCTGCTGAACAAACGGAAGAGCATTCAGCATAAATTTTTGAGCTCACTTTTTGCTTTTTCCTCCCAAAGTTTCGCATTGATTTTAGTCTCTTTTGTGCTACAATACTAGTATGGCTATTATAAAAAGTGAATTTACCTTAGCACTTAATCAAGTTGCAACCGAACGCGGGATATCTCCCGATGACGTTATTGAATCCATTCAGGCAGCAATTGTTGCTGCTTTTCGTAAAGAATATCCAGGCGAATACAACGAAACTTTGAGTGCCATTATCAGTAAACAAACTGGTGAAACAAAGGTAATGTACGATGGAAAGGATATTACTCCACCCGGATTTGGCCGAATCGCTACTCAGACAGCACGCCAGGTAATTTTTCAGAAAATCCGCGAAGCAGAAAAAAAGACTGTCATTACTCACTACAAATCGCAGGTCGATTCTATTATGCGCGGCCGCGTCATTCGTTTCGATGGGTACAATGCCTATATTGATTTAGGAAAGACTGAAGGCATACTTCCACGGGAAGAGCAGATTAAAAATGAACACTATGATGTTAATGCTTCGCTCATTTTTTATATCAAGGAAATTTCAGAAGATAAATACGGGCATTCCCGCATAATTCTTTCGCGCACTGACAAGGGACTTATTCGAGAGCTCTTTAAACGGGAAGTTCCCGAGATTGCCAGTGGTACTGTTGAGATAAAAAATATTGTCCGCGAACCGGGCGAGAGAGCAAAAATTGCTGTCTACAGCACGCAAAGCGGCGTTGATCCGGTAGGTGCCTGTGTTGGACAAAAAGGAGTTCGTGTTCAGACCGTTACTGACGAGCTTGGCGGAACTGAAAAAATCGATATTATTCAATGGAATAAAGATGTGAAGCTATTCATCACCTCTGCTCTATCACCAGCAAAAGTAAAGACGGTCGAATTAGCAGAAGATAAGCATGTTGCCACTGTTACAGTCGATGAGACACAAGCTCCTTTGGCTATCGGTAAGAGCGGCATTAATGTGAATCTTGCGTCCCGTTTATGCGATTATGAAATCGATATTAAACAAACGGAAGCTGAACAAAAAGCCGGAGCAGAGACCTCTCCTGAAACTCAACCTTCTGATGAAACACCTAGTGAATCTCCAAAAGAAGAAGGAGCGAACGGATAAATTCACTTCAGGCGAATTAATTAATTTGTACAAATAATGAGTCATACGAACCCACGTCCTCCTATAGTAGCTATTTTAGGCCATGTTGACCATGGCAAGACGTCACTGCTTGATTTCATCCGTAGTAGCCATATTACAGCGAAAGAACATGGGGGTATTACTCAAAAAATCGGTGCATATGAGATCACTACCACTCATACTGCATATGCTACTCCGAAAATCACTTTTATTGACACTCCTGGACATGAGGCTTTCTCTCAACTTCGCGCTCGAGGGGCTACCATCGCCGATATTGCTATTTTGATTATTGATGCAAAAGATTCACTTAAACCACAAACAATTGAGTCGATTTATCATATTAAGAATGCAAATATTCCATATATTGTTGCGCTGAACAAGGTTGATTTACCCGAGGCCAATCCTAACAAGGTAAAAAATGACCTTCTCAAACATGAAGTGATTGTGGAAGATAAGGGAGGAGATGTACCAGTCGTGGAGATTTCAGCCAAAACAGGAAAAGGTGTAGAGAATCTCCTGGAAACATTGCTTCTTATAATTGAAGATAAACATCTTGTTTATGACCTCGACAATCCACCTCAAGCTTACATCATAGAGACTAAAAAAGATCGTCGAGGTATCGTTGCCAGCGCAATTATTAAAGATGGCGTACTCCGGATCGGCGATACTGTTTATTCTGAGGCTAAAAAGTGTAAGGTTCGTACGCTGATCAACGATTTGGGAGCGACAGTCCGTGAGGTAACTCCTTCAACCCCATTTGAAGTTCTCGGATTTGAGGAAATGCCGGAAGTTGGCACTCTGATAACAAAAGCGCAGGTAGGCGAAAAGTTAGTTGAAACATTACCAAGCCGCCCAACTGATATCCGAAGCATGCTCCAAGAGAAGCCGGAAGAAAAAAAATTGGCACTTGTTGTGAAGGCAGATTCGGTCGGCTCAATGGAGGCTATTATTCAGTCGTTGAGTAAAAACGAGGATGTAAAGATTATTTTAAATGCAGTCGGAGACGTCCACCGCTCAGACATTTTCCTCGCAAAAACTACTAAAGCCATTGTGATCGGCTTCTCGGTAACCATTGACAACGAAGTAAAAGAGTTGGCTAAACAAGAAAAAGTAATCATTAAAACATATAACATTATATACGAGCTGCTTGACGAACTATATGAAGTATCACAGCTTTTGAAAGAGAAGGAAGAGAAAGAGAAAAGCCTAAAAGGTGAAGCTAAAATCCTTGCTACGTTCATAATCGAAGGAGAAAAAATATTTGGCATAAAGGTGTTAAAAGGTAAGATAAATCTCGGCGATCCGATTGAGCTTCATCGCGACAATAATCCTATAGGAAAAACAAAAGTTGTATCACTCAAAAACCGTGCAAAGCCTGTTCAAGAAGTCAAAAAAGAACAGGAAGCTGGTGTTGTATTATCCCCTCCGCTTGACATTAAGATAGGTGATATGATAAAATCTATCTTATAGTATTATGTTTCCTGCGGAAAATGACGGACTTCAAATACATGAAGTTATAGTCAAAAACAATTCAGGTATTATAGTTTTACCTTCAAATCCCAATAACGACGCTATCGCAGCCGCGACAGCTCTTTATCTTGGCCTCACCAAACTTGGTAAAAATGTTTCCCTCGTCTGTTCTCAGCCAGTTAAAAGTGATTTAATTGCTGCTGACAAGGTAAAAAACTCATTATCGGCAGAAGGTGACAACTTAATTATCTCATTCCCCTATGTTGAGGGATCTATCGACAAGGTTGACTATAATATCTCTGGAGACACTTTTAATCTAATTATTACTCCCCGTCCAGGCCAGCCAAAACTGGAGACGAACAAGGTAAACTATTCGTATAGCGGCGGTGTGATTCAGTTTATTATAACGATTGATGTACCAAATTTAAATAGTATCGGTCACCTCTATACTGAGCATCAAAATGATTTTGAAGGCAAAAGTATCATCAATATTGACCGACACTTGATTAATGACATGTATGGAACCGTGAATATCGTGGACAAGACAAGCTCTTCAACATCAGAGCTTGTACTTCAAGCACTTCAGGATCTAGAGTGTGAAGTCGATAAAGATATGGCCTCCAACTTGTTGTCGGGCATCATGTCTGCCACCAACAATTATTCATCCTATTCTGTCAATGCAAATACATTTGAATCAGCGGCAGCTTTGATGCGTCTGGGAGCTGTAAAGAAACCTGCTCAGGGTATGCCTCAAAACAAACCCTTTAACCCGTTTAAACAACCCATTGTGCAGAAACCGCCCGTGAATACTCAGCGCCCTTCAATGAGTGAGGATCGCAATACCACTCCAATAGAGTCTATCGAGGACGACCCTGACATTGATGATGATCTCACTCATGAGGAATGGCTAAAGCCGAAGATCTTCCGAGGCGGCGGCGGACTCGTGTAAGTGCTATAATGAACCTACATGGGACTCCCTTTATTCTTAACGCTTTGTTTTGCAACACTGGTAGTAATTATTGTCATGACCGTAATCCGCTACTGGATCTTCAAACTTGAAGAAAAGACCAAGCCTAGTCCTGAGCTCATTGCATGGCTTAAAGACATTAGCCAGCGAGTAGAATCCTCTACTCAAAATGTCGATCGCAAACTCACTCAAAACATTGATATGTTTAACAACCGGCTCGATAAAGCTGCCTTTGTGATCTCTCAAGTACAAAAAAGTATTGGTGAATTTTCTGAGATCGGGCGTTCCATGCAAGAGCTTCAGCATTTTCTCCAATCACCCAAGCTTCGGGGAAATATCGGCGAACAGATACTTAAAGAGATCCTCACCCAGTACCTCCCAACTGATTGTTTTATGCTCCAGTATCCATTTAAAAGCGGTGATAAAGTCGATGCTGTTATCAAGTTTTCGCAAGGCCTCATTCCTATCGACTCGAAATTTCCACTCGAGAATTTCCGAAAACTTATGCAAGCAGACAAGAATGAAGAAAAAGAATTAATCCGTAAAGAGTTTGAGCGTGATGTAAAAAAACATATTCATGATATTGCACGAAAATACATTTTAGTCTCGGAAGGGACGGTTGACTATGCTCTGATGTATATTCCCTCTGAGGCAGTATATTATGAGGTTATAAATAATCCAGGGCTTTTTGATTTTTCGGGAGATGAGCGGGTATTACCTGTTTCGCCAATGAGTTTCTATGCCTATATGAAAGCCATTCTTATGTCATTTGAGGGTCAAAAGATGGAGTCGCAGGCTCGGGAAATGCTTGCCGTACTTCGTGCTATTAAAAAAGATTATGAGAAAACTGACGAAGCACTTTCAGTCATGAACAAACATCTGACAAATGCCTACAATCAATCGGCTCAGGTTGCGAAAAATATGACCAACTTAGGACAAAAACTCGATTCCACAGCCCTTATCTCGCCTCAAAGTACCGAAAAACTGCTAGAATAATAACATGAAGATATCCTATAAGTACGAGCTGCTTTCAACCGACACCCTATCCGAAAAAGAAGTGGTAAATAAACTACTTGAATCACGTAACATCACTGATATTACCACTTTCCTAAACCCGATTAATCCCGCAGCCATTCAGATCGCTGACTTCGGCTACGAAAAAGAGATAAAAACCACTTTAACCCTTTTGGAAGAGATCAAACAGAAAGATCAAACAGTTGTTGTTTACACGGATTATGATGCGGACGGTATTACCGGCGGGACTATTTTGTGGGAGACGCTCCACCTCCTCGGATTTAAGGTGATGCCCTATGTGCCCCATCGCAAGATGGAAGGATACGGCTTCTCTATCCGCGGAATTGATACGGTTAAGAAGGAATTTGACCCAACGTTGATTATCAGCGTTGATCACGGCATTTCAGGGCGGGAAAAAATTCAGTATGCCAGAAACCTCGGTTTACATGTAATCGTTACTGATCATCATTTGAAACCTAAGCACATTCCGGAAGATGCGGATGCCATATTTCACATCCCGGTGCTCTCCGGCTCAGGTGTGGCGTATTTTTTTGCAAAGCTAATCTTTGAGCATTTCCAAAAGACTACAAGCAAAGATATAAATGAAAAACTCACCCATAATTTTCAACATGACTATCTTGCGCTGGCTGCCATCGGCACAGTCGCTGATCTCGTGCCCCTTCAAGGGCCGTCTCGGAGCGTGGTTAAATATGGTCTGGCGGCATTTGCCTCAGTAAATAAAATTGGGCTCAAGCAGATTATGAAAGATGCAGGTATTGATGGTAAGCCAATTACCCCATACGAAATCGGGTTTGTCATCGCACCGCGGATTAATGCTATTGGAAGACTAGAACATGCTATTGACGCTTTACGACTTCTTTGTACCACAAGCACAACCAAAGCAGAAGAACTCTCTTTCAAGATTGACGATCTTAACAAGACGCGGCAGGATCTGGTTAAAGTAGCAGTGCAGGAGGCAAAAGAGATGGTTGAGTTGATAACGACGGAACAGGGAGTTCTCCCCAATATTATTGTACTCACCTCACAGAGTTGGCACGAGGGAATTATTGGCCTTATTGCCGCGAAAATGGTTGAAGAATACCATCGGCCGGCCATTATAATGACTAGCGGCGACGGAATTTATAAGGGTTCTGCCCGATCTATTCCTTCATTTCATATCACTGAGTTTCTCCAGTCAATGCAGGAGTTATTACTTGGCGCTGGAGGGCACAAACAAGCTGCGGGCTTCTCGCTGGAAGTAGGAAAGCTAGGGCTTTTTCTCGAACGCGTACAGAAAGGCGCGATGGAACTAGCATCATCTATAGATCTGGAAAAAGTGATAGAAGCAGATATCAAGATGCCTATTCAGCGGGCTACAATGAAGTTGGTAGAAGAACTGGAAAAGCTAAGTCCATTCGGGATTGGTAATCCGAAACCTCTTTTTTATACTGAAGGAGTACTGCTTGATGCACGATTATTTGGGAAGGGTAATGAGCATATAAGGTTGTATGTGCGCGATCCGGAGGTGAAGATGAATCCCATTGAGATTCTCGCCTTTTCTCACGCTGATATCTTCCCGACACTTAAACCCCACATGAAACTCGGAGTAGTTTATACTCTCGATAAAAATATCTGGATGGGGAAAGAGAGATTACAGGCGATATGCAATCACATCGTTGTTAACGCTTAAAAAAAGGGCCTTTACGAAGCGTTCCACGCCTTCTTTTATCACTTTGAGGCAATTTCCTCTCTCTTCCATGCCATACATAAACTTCAATTTTCTTACCGATATTGTTAGGCGATGTCACGGGGAGTCTAGTTGGGCTAAGAGATGCGTCGAAATCATTTTCAGCTGCTGCAATCGTATCAGGCTTCGAATTTTTTCTAATCCTTTGAAAAGACGCATCGATAGCTTCCTGAGGCATATCCTTTACAACTCTGTCTGGATCTACACTTATCGATAAATCAACCTTTATATTCATAGCGGCTGCTATAGTTTTCAACATCAATGATGCGGCAACTATAAAATTGGAAACAGGATGCTCTTTATCATTTTCATCTGAAGATAAGAAATAATCCATAGCTTCAACAGCTGGACCTCCAAACTTTTCTCGGATCAAATTCATCGCAGCTTCATGATCTTCCAGTGTTGCTATTTTACCACCGACAAGTTCATAGTAAAGCTTTTTTGCAAGCTCAGCATCTGTAAGCGATACTTTACTGTCAGTAATATGGGAAACTTCATGTTCATTCATATACTATAAATTCATAACTGCTAAAATACATATCACTGCTTCATTTTAACTATAGGTTATAATTTTATCATACTCGTATATATTGTCAATCACAACTCAAAATGATATCATATACTATTTCAAACAGTATCAATATGAAAAAACTCTTTATCGAAAACACCGTCGAACATGTTGGAGAAGTTGTTGATCTATACGGATGGGTTGACACCGTGAGAGACCACAAAAAGATCGTCTTCATCGACTTGCGTGACCGGACTGGTATTGTACAGATAGTAGGTGGCGAAGACTTTAAAGGGCTTTCACCAGAAGATGTAGTTCATATTAAGGGTCTTGTTAAGGAACGTCCGGAAAAACTCATTAATCCTAAAATCAAAACAGGCGCTATCGAAATCGAAGGAAAGGAAGTTGTGATACTCAATAAATCGCTCACTCCTCCCCTGCCGCTCAACACCGACGGATACGATATTGATGAAGAAGTGCGCCTCAAATACCGCTATCTTGATCTGCGGAGAAAGCGTCTGACCCGAAATATTATACTTCGGTCAAAAATGGTTCGCCTCGTGCGGGAGTTTCTTACCTCAAAAGGCTTTATTGAGATTGAGACTCCGCTCCTGACTAAATCTACGCCAGAGGGTTCACGTGATTTTCTTGTCCCTTCAAGAATGCAACCGGGCAAATTTTATGCTCTTCCCCAATCCCCTCAACAGTACAAACAGCTCCTCATGGCAGCCGGGTTCGAACGATATTTCCAGATTGCAAAATGCCTACGTGATGAAGATTTACGTGCTGATCGGGGATTTGAACATACTCAAATTGACCTTGAGATGAGTTTCGTAAATCGCGAAGACGTGATGAAGCTAGACGAAGAGATGGTTACTACTATAGCCGAAGAGCTTGGATATACCATTAAACAAAAGCCATTTCCTGTATTCACTTATAAAGAAGCAATGGAAAAATACGGAGCAGATAAGTTTGATATGCGAACTGAAGAAGATAAACAAAATGGTGTATTGGCATTTGCCTGGGTTATAGACTTCCCCTTTTTTGAAAGGGACGACGAAAACAAGTGGACCTTCACCCATAACCCGTTTTCCGCCCCTATGCCAGAACATCGAGAAATGCTTTTAAACAAGGAGAATATTGACACTATTATGGCTACACAGTACGATCTTGTCTGTAATGGATATGAAGTCGGTGGAGGTAGTATTCGCACTCACGAACCATCTGTTCTCAAATCAACTCTCGAAATCATGGGATATACTGAAGAGAGAATTCAAGCTGAGTTTGGGCATATGCTTGAGGCTTTTCAATATGGCACTCCTCCTCATGGTGGACTCGCTCACGGCATTGAACGACTTATGATGATTCTTACCGGTGAGCCTTATCTACGTGAGGTTGTCGCTTTCCCCATGACATCCACTGGTCAGACTGCGGCCACCAATGCGCCGTCTCCGGTCGATGAAAAACAACTCAAAGAGCTGGGAATAAAAGTAGTGTAGAATATATCTATTACGATATAGACACTACGGTGAAAACACTCAATCTCAACAGTATTAAATTTCCGGCTTTAATCTTTTTATATACACTTTTATTTCTGTTCTACCCGGGTGATTCGTGGCTTTTCCACACATTTGCCTATAATCGGGAATTATTTGACAAGCCGCTAGAATACATTCCTGTCCGACCCGTTCACGTTGCCTATCCGAAATACAGTTCATATGTGCCTTTTTTGACTGCTGAAGGAGTATATATCGTAGATCTAGATACCTTCTCTCCTGTCTTTGAGCGAAATGCCCACGAACATCTCTATCCTGCTTCTACCACCAAAATACTCACAGCACTAGTAGCGATGGATGTTTTTAAAACAGACGACATCATTACAGTAAAACGAGATTTTCAAGACGGTCAAGTAATGGGACTTTTCCAAGGAGAGCGGATTACGGTTGAGACTTTGCTCTACGGCGCACTCGTCCATTCAGGGAATGATGCTGCGTATGCCCTCGCTGATGCGTATGGATACGATAAGTTCATCGACCTTATGAATAAAAAAGCTTCTGAGCTCAAGATGAGTGATAGTCATTTTAAAAATCCAGCCGGGCTTGATGAGGATGGACAGCTTTCTTCTCCATTCGATCTCGCGCTTGCCGGTCGGGAATTGCTTAAAAACAAACTACTTAAAAAAATTGTCAGCACAAAAGAGATTATTTTATCAGATGTCGATTATAAAAAATTTCACACGCTTTCGAATGTAAATAAGCTCCTAGGTGAGATACAGGGAATTGGCGGATTAAAAACTGGTTATACAGAGAATGCAGGGGAGAATCTGGTAAGTTTTTACCGCAAAGACGGTCACCAACTCTTGATTGTAATTATGAAAAGTCAGGATCGATTTAATGACACTCGAACCGCCGTAAAATGGATTGATGAAAATGTCTCTTATTTCACACTTCATTAACTATTCGCTATACGAAGCGTCAATTGCGGGGACATACGCTACAAAATTATCGCTTCCTAGAAATATATAGACAGGCTGGATATAATCGGTATACGTGTCCACGTCGAGATACCCAAGGAACATCTTCTTAATAACGATATTTGTGGTTGTGGCAGGTTTGGATACAACAAAAGCTGTTCCCGATACAAGCTCTTCCCAAGCTGTATCACCAGATTTGAGGGGATATACTCCAACCTGCTCGGCAGACCTATCGTAGTGTTTGATTTGCGCCCGCACTACCTTATATCCACTGCTATTGTAGGCGAGCACCACATAGTTTTGGCTGTTGAAATAGTTTTGAGACACGAACGGAATAGTATCGGGAATCTCACTCACGTCCGGTCGATAAAAATCAACCTCAACCATATTTGCTTCGGAAGCATTTTGAGTAACGGCCAAGTCATCACGAAGCGGATTATATACGAGATAGATAATATTTGTTTTTCCTCTCGCCAATTCATCAGGATACCGTCCCACCGACTTTACAACGTCAATTGCCTTGGATTCAATGTCTTTCTGCGGAGGGAGAGCTGTTCCGTCAAAAAAAGAACTTTGACTTTTCAGATCATAGCTGTAAGTAAAGTTAAAGTTGGTAATATCAATATTCATTTTTTGCTTACCATCCTCGAATGAAGCCTCTGTACCTGACAGTTTGTGCTTGGTAACTTCTGTATCTATACCAATTGATTTTGCCATGATGTATATTTTTTCCCTAAAGCCGAAATTGGTGGTATTCGATAGTAGGTAAAACACTTTCGCTGCCTGAGTTGCAGTAACGGGAGTACCTTCTATGGTGTCTAAAG
>JAAXWV010000026.1 GCA_013334845.1 Candidatus Roizmanbacteria bacterium
CCGGCCGCCGGCCCGAACATCGCGTCGTTCCTGTCGTACATCGCCGCCAAACAGCGGGCCAAGGGGGAGGAGCGGGAGAAGTTCGGGAAGGGGTCCTATACGGGACTGATGGCCGCCGAGGAAACGTCGGCAATGGCCAAAGTGGTCACGAAGACGGTGCGGTCCGTGTTGACCTGGTAGACTTCACGGACCTCGTCGCCGTTCGGGCCGTAGAAGACGTGGAAGAAGTTGGAGCCGGCCGGTGCCTTTTCGAGCTGGGCCTGATGGCCGCCATAGGTGATGGAGCCCGGGATCGGCTGCAGGGCGAAGGCGGCCGGTGCTGCGACGAGGGTGGCGAGCGCTGCTGCGATTGCGATTTTCATGATTATTTACTACGGTCAACTTGGTCTTATTGCCTGTATGGCACTCATTATCTATGGACTCATTTCATTCGCGATCTTTCGAGCAATTCCGGTTGTACTTACTCTTCCAGGTATTGCCGGTTTTATTCTTTCAATTGGTATGGCTGTAGATACGAACATTTTGATTTTTGAACGTATAAAAGAGGAGCGACGCAAAGGTAGACCGTTTGATGTGGCGATAAAATTAGGTTTTGGACGTGCAATTGATGCAATTAAAGACGCAAATATTACTACTTTGATTGTAGCATTTATCCTATTTAACCCGTTGAATTGGGAATTTTTACCTCAATTTGGACTGGTACGAGGGTTTGCTCTCACGCTTGCTATTGGCGTAGGAACAAGTTTGTTCACTGGAATCGTCATCACTAAACGTTTGATAAAGATTTTCTATAAAGAACATGTTAAAAAGGGAGTGGTCGCGAATTCAGAGCAAAAAAACTAATATGGTGAACTTTTTGAAATTTAAAAAAATATATTTTATCATTTCCGGAACCCTTATCACGTTGGGTTTATTATCGGTAATTATCTGGGGCTTTAAATTTTCCATTGATTTTTCCGGTGGTACAAATATTGAATACAAGATTAATAAGAATATTGCTTCGCAGGAAGTAAAAAACATTCTCTCAAAAAATAAGATAGCAGTACTCGAATACTCACAAAAAAACAATATCATACTTGTCCGCGCCCGTCCCGTAAACGAACAGACTGAACGTGTATTTCGAGCGGATCTTGAGAAAACGGGTGTCACAGTGACTCCTTTGCGTTTTGAAACAGTAGGGCCGGTAATTGGTAAGGAAGCTATGAATAAAACATTTGTCGCTGCGGGAATAGCTATTTTTGCCATTCTTTTATACATGAGCTTTGCGTTTAAAGGATATACTTTTGCGCTTGCAGCCGTACTCGCGATGGTACACGATTTCTTAGTACTTTTAGGAGTGTATGCGATCGCGTCACATTTCTTTGGAGCTGAGATTGATCCACTTTTTGTGACGGCAGTACTCACTACTATGTCGTTTTCTGTACATGACACTATTGTAGTGTTTGACAAAATCCGAGAATATCGAAGAACGCAGGGAAGCAGCAATATTGAGTACTTTGCAAATAAAGCGCTTACCGAGACGCTCGTGCGATCGTTAAACAACTCTATGACTATCGTCTTTATGCTTCTTGCTCTTGTTTTATTGGGTGGTTCGACCATCCGATTTTTCTCCCTTGCCTTACTGATAGGGACGATTACCGGCACCTATTCTTCTCCGTTTATCGCAACGCCGCTTGTAGTATGGCTTGAGAAAAAAAGAGTTAGAAAAAACTCGAGATGAAGGTTTTTTCATATCCGCTTGGAGAACTTCGCGCAAACTGTTTTCTACTTATTCAGGATAATGCATGCTTGATTGTCGATCCCGGAGATAGTGCTGAATTTATTATTGAACAGGTTCAACGGTTGCGGGTTCATCCGGTAGCTATTTTAGCCACTCACGGACATTTCGATCATCTGATAGCTGTCGGAGAATTGCAACTATCGCTTCAGACGATTGGGTTTTTTGTTCCATTTTATCTTCATCCCGCAGATTCTTTTCTTCTTCATCGTACACGACAGACTGCCGAGCATTTTCTTGAGCATGCTCCGATAGTTCTTCCCCCACAGGATATAAATAATCTGGTAGAGGGTGAAATGTCTCTCTCACCATTCAGGTTTAAGGTGTTATCTACCCCGGGGCATACGCCGGGAAGCGTTTGTTTGTATTTTCCTGACGAGAAAATGATATTTACGGGAGATACGGTATTTAAAGAGGGAGTTGGATCTTATGATCATTCGTATAGCGACAAAAGGGCACTCTTTACTTCGGTGAATCGAATCAATTCACTCCCTGAGGGTACGGAGGTGTATCCAGGGCATGGAGAAACGTTTTTTATTTAACTTTTCCTCGCAGATATGTCAGAAGAGCATCTCGGTCGTTTTCAAGTTTTTTATCCTCAACGAGTGAAAAAATGTCATCAAGAGTCTCGCCTACCTGACGGCCGGGCTTTATAGCAAGGATCTCCATAACATCCCTTCCGTCAACTTTTAGGTCGGTTACTTTAAACGGCTCATGTTGCACTTCTTCGAGGCGTTTTTTAAATAGCTCAAATCTCCACGAAGTGGGTGTGGCGCCTGAACCAATCCGGTCACCAGTGCGAAGATCAAGCATAGATTGAATGTTTTCCTGTCCGATCTGCCGGATAAATCGACGCACCGCTTTGTCTGTCTGAATTTCTGAGACGGTGAATTGATGATACTTTACCAAAGTAACAAGTTTTTCTGTTTGTTCGTTGGAGAGGCGGAGACGTTTAGCGATTTTTTCGGTGAGAATTGCGCTTACAACCTCGTGATTATAGAAAGTAATGAGTTGGGTCGTCGGATCTTTGTGAAAGGTGTCTGCTTTTCCAATGTCATGCAGCAGAGTAGCAAAACGTGTAATAACGTCGGAAGAAGGACAATGCTTGAGTGCCATGGTGAGATGAGTCCCCACATCGTAGATGTGATGCCGCTTCGGGCTTTTTTGGGGCACTTTAAAACAACGGTCAACTTCGGGCAGAATATAATGGAGCAGTTGGGTATTTCTCAAGAAAAGAATACCCTCTGCCGGATGGTTGGAGGCCACAATTTTGAGAAGCTCATCACGAATCCGCTCCCCGGAAACACGGGTAATTAGTTCGGCATTACGGGTTATTGAATTGCGGGTGGCGTCTTCTATGAAAAAGCCAAGCTGTGAAGTGAAGCGAACACCGCGCATAAGGCGAAGTGCATCTTCGGTAAACCGTTTATCTGGATCGCCAACTGCACGGATTATTCCCTGTTTTAAATCTTCCTGTCCTTGAAATGGGTCGATAAGTTTCTCTCCATCATAAGCTATAGCATTGATGGTAAAGTCGCGTCGGGCCAGATCTTCTTCAACTGTTTGTGCCCACTCGACCGTGTCCGGGTGACGTTGATCTGTGTAGGCTGATTCCTTGCGGAATGTGGTCACTTCAAATACATAGGTATCATCTCCTTGTTTGAGCGGGATACCTACTGTGCCGAACTGGTTGTTATAAAAGGCGTCGGGAAAAAGCTCCATCATTGCTTCCGGATGGGCATTGGTGGTGAAGTCCCAGTTTTTAATCTCTTTATCGAGTAACATGTCACGCGCGCTTCCCCCTACGAGATAAATCTGGTATCCCTTCTCACGGAATGAAGCCATAAATTGAGTTACAAATGCAGGCAGGATTGTCATGGAACTATTATAAAGTTACGTGTGGTGGGATATGAGAGAAATGCGCCTTCATCAACATGTCCTCCTGGTGGAATCCAGGCTTGAGCTTTGCGATGATGGACTAGATATATCATTTGTGACACCCAGTCGAAAGGGATAAACATAGCACAGAAATGATCAATCGGGTTTGTTTCTTTTGTGTAAGTTGTATTGAGCTGTATTCGTTTTTCTATTGCTTTCAAAACTGCAAAGTCTGCTGTGGGAAGAGCTTTAAGTTGATTGACTAAGTCGAGTAAATATTGCTGATTCATGACTGGTGAATAAATGATTTTAAGACATCAAGATTTTCCTTGTCCGGTCCCTTCCCTTCAAGTCCGGGCACTTCAAGAATGAGAGGTATATAGCACGTTCGATTATCGCTCAAAATATGCTTAAAAACAGACGATGGGATTTGGCCTTTGCCAATATTCTCATGTCGATCGCGGTAGGAATGGAATGCATCCTTACTGTCGTTGATATGAAATGCCGCCAATCGATCTAAACCAACCGTTTTCTCTAATTGGATGAGGAAACGGTCAAACTCCTCTGGAGTAGAAAGATCATAACCCGCTGCGTGTAGATGACAGGTATCAAGGCATAGTTTCAGACGACTATTTCCGATAACACTGATTATCTCTCCAATTTCATCAATTGTCACCCCAATCTTCTTATTACCCGAGTTTTCTAATATAAGTATTGTATTCTCGGGAGTTTGATTAAGGATCTCGGTAATATTCGATATGAGTGTCTGAAATTTTTCTGGAGCGTATTCACCCTTATAGGAGCCGGTATGAACGATGCTTCCTATAATATCCATCTGAGCAGCTAGTTGCAGCTCACGAATAAGTGACACTTTGGACAATTTCCCTGTTTCACCGGAATCAGTCAGATTAATGAGGTACGATGCGTGAAAAAATACAGGGTTTACGCCGCTCTGAAGTTTTGCCTCGCGGAATGCAGTGACATCTTCAGGAGAAATTTCTGCCGGTTTCCAACTACGGGGAGAAGTGGAGAATATTTGGAGAGTATTAGCACCTATTATAAGAGCTTTCTCGATGGCTTTACAATAACCTCCTGCTGTTGAAAGATGTGCTCCTAATCGGTAATTCATGAGTCAATTATACATTGATTTACTATTCAAATTGAGCTTAAAATTTGGTCTTGACATCATTTAGCAGAATGATTATACTATTGCTAAGTATGCAAGAATTAACCAAAAGGCAGATAGAAATTCTGAAAACCATAATTAGTGAATATACCGAAACGGGTGATGCAGTCGGGTCGGAAATATTGGAGAAAAAATACAAACTAGGCGTCTCGCCGGCTACTATCCGCAATGAGATGGTAGAGCTTGCTAATAAGGGTTATATCAAAAAGGCGCATTTTTCATCGGGTCGCGTTCCTTCTGCAAAGGGGTTTCGATTCTATATTCAGAATCTCATGAAGGAAAAAGAGCTATCAACTATCGATGAAGTAGCATACAAAAACAGCATTTGGGACGATCGAGATGAGGAACACCGGCTACTCGCGCATGCAACAAAAGTACTAGCACAGCGCACAGGTCTTATGTCGATCACCGCTACGGATTCCGGCGATTTGTACTACTCCGGCATTGCTAATCTGTTGTCGAAAGAAGAGTTTCTCGACCTTGCTTTATCTCGCAATCTCTTCGGACTTCTTGACGAGGTTCATTTTTGGGAGGGAATTGTGAGGCGTTTTTATAAGATTGATGACGATATTATTTTCATGCTTGGTGAAGAGGATTTCCGTGATCCTGTTTTTGAATCGTGTGCCAGTGTTTTTGGAGAATTTGAGGGAAAAGTTGCTAAGGGCATTATCGGAGTCGTTGGCCCAAAACGAATGTACTATGACGTGATTACTCCCCAGGTTCGGTATTTTTCGCAATTGTTAGGAGAGATTATGAGATCGCAGTAAGTTGTTACATTTTTACCTATTATGGACGATAAAAAGAAAACACCATCAGACAAACTTAAGGAGCAAGTTGAAGAATTAAAGGAACAGCGAGAGCAAGAAGAAAAGCCTGTTCAGGAAGCTGAAGAATATAAATCAAAATATCTGCGCGCACTAGCTGATTATCAAAATTTACAGCGGCGTATGATTCAAGATCGTGTGGAGAGCGGCAACGATACTAAGGCACGAGTCATCTCAAGTCTGTTGCCCTTTCTTGATAATCTGGAAAAGGCCGAGGTTTTTGTCAAAGATCCGGGTTTACAGATGGTTAAGGATCAATATATAAAATTACTTCGGGAATTGGGATTGGAAGAGATTGATCTGCTTAATAAGGAGTATGATCCCTATGTAGCGGAAGCTGTTGAAATTATTCCGGGAGAGAAAGAAAACATCATCGTAAAAGTACTGGAAAAGGGTTATAAACTAAACGACAAAATTTTGCGTGCGGCAAAGGTTACCGTTTCTAAAAAAGGCTAAACTTAATTATTAATTTCATTATTTCATATGAGTAAAATAATCGGTATTGATCTAGGTACGACAAATTCATGTATGGCAGTTATGGAAGGCGGGACTCCTAAAGTGATTCACTCCCAGGAAGGACGTAACGTCATTCCATCCGTAGTTGACCCTATTAAGAGGATTGTTGGAGATGTGGCTAAGAGACAGATGGTTATCAACCCTAAGAATACGATTTTTTCCGTAAAACGATTGATCGGTCGACGTTTTAGTGATGAATCTGTCCAAAATGACAAGAAGTGGTTGCCCTATACTATCAAAGAAGGAAAAGACGAACGGGCAGTAGTTGAAGTTGATGGAAAATCATTCACCCCTCAGGAAGTTTCTGCCATGATTCTGCAAAAAATCAAAGCAGATGCGGAAGCATATCTGGGAGAAAAGGTGGAAAAAGCAGTGATTACTGTTCCGGCTTACTTCGATGATTCTGAACGACAAGCTACTAAGCAGGCAGGAGAGATTGCCGGACTTGAAGTTGTCCGCATCATTAACGAACCAACCGCGGCAGCACTTGCCTATGGACTTGATAAACAGCATGCCCACACTATTGCTGTTTACGATTTGGGAGGCGGCACTTTTGACATCACTATTCTCGAACTGGGAGAGGGTGTTTTCCAGGTGAAAGCCACCAACGGAGACACTCATCTTGGAGGAGATGATTTCGATAAGGTGATTCTCGATCACATTGCTGACGAATTTAAGAAAGAAAACGGTATTGATCTGCGTGGTGATGCTCAAGCGCTTCAGCGTCTGCGCGATGCAGCCGAAAAAGCAAAGATTGAACTCTCCAGTTCAATGGAGGCGGAGATTAATTTACCTTTCGTTACTGTCAAAGACAACCAACCACAGCACCTTGTTATGAAATTGAGTCGTGCAAAACTCGAAACATTGGTTTCTGGTTTAATCGAGAATACATTTGTTCCGGTGAAAGCCGCTCTTAAAGATGCAGGAGTAGAGTCTTCCAAGATCGACGAAGTTGTCCTTGTAGGAGGTATGACTCGTATGCCAAAGGTTATTGAATCAGTGAAGGAATTTTTTGGAAAAGAACCAAATCGTTCAGTAAATCCTGACGAAGTGGTTGCAATCGGTGCATCCATTCAAGCGGGAGTTCTCACTGGAGAAACCAAAGATGTGGTACTTCTCGATGTGACTCCACTCACCCTCGGAGTAGAGACGCTAGGCAACGTAACTACTCCACTTATTACCAGAAATACCACTATTCCCACTTCTAAGTCTGAGGTATTCTCAACTGCTATGGATAACCAAACGCAGGTAGAGATACATATTCTCCAGGGAGAACGACCACTGGCAAAAGACAATAAATCCCTTGGGAGATTTATTCTCGAAGGAATTCCGCCAGCTCCACGAGGGGTGCCTCAGGTTGAGGTAACTCTTGATATCGATGCTAATGGTATCCTCAAGGTGACTGCCAAGGATAAGGCAACCGGAAAGTCGCAAAGCATCACGATCACCGGATCAACAGGTTTGTCGAAAGATGAAATTGAGAAGATGCGGCAAGAGGCTGAAAAGAATGCTGAAGAGGATAAGAAAGAGAAAGAAAAGATTGAGGTGAAGAATCGAGCGGACAATATGATTTATGTAGCTGAAAAATCATTGAAAGACGTCGGCGAAAAAGCCCCGAAAGAGGTGCGCGAAGAAGTAGAAAATAAGATGAAAGATCTTAAGAGCGCACTGGAATCAGGATCTAAGGAAGACCTGGAAACCAAGACAAAAGATCTATCTGATGCGCTTTCGAAAATCGGTCAGAATATGTATAATCAGCCGGAACAGGGTGCTCAGCAACAACCAGGTGAACAGGCTGCTCCCGAAGGTGAAAAGAAGGACGAGAAAAAAGATGCTGAAGAAGGAGAAGTTGTTGGCTAATTTCAGAGGCGAAAACTATGGCAGATTATTATGAGACTCTTGGAGTCAGTAAAAGCGCAACCGAAGCAGAGATAAAATCTGCGTACCGTAAACAAGCTCTTCAATGGCATCCGGATAGGAATAAGTCTCCGGAAGCACATGAAAAGTTTAAGGAAATTAACAAAGCATACGAAACGCTTTCTGATCCGAAAAAGCGGGAAGCCTATAACCAATTCGGACACGATGCATATACGCGTAGCGGAGGTGGAGCAAATCAACCAGGTGGTGGTTACGGGCCGTTTTCCTATACCTACACTTCACAAGGGGATAATCCTTTTGGTGGGTTTGGAGGTGAAGGAGTTGATCCGTTTGAGGTGTTTGAACAGTTTTTTGGTTTCCGTTCCCCATTTGGCGGGCAACAACAACGAGCTCGGCGAGCAGCATACCAGATTCAAATTTCATTTGATGAGGCTGTACATGGCGTAGAAAAAGAAGTCAAAATTGACGGCAAAAATAAGAAAATTAAAATTCCCGCTGGCATAGATGATGGAATGCGAATCCGATTTACTGATTTTGACCTCATGATCAGTGTACAGCCACATTCGTTTTACAAAAGAGAAGGGCAGAATATCATTATCGAAAAGGAAATCTCCTATTCCCTCGCTGTTCTTGGCGGTGTAATAGAAGTCCCAACCATTGATGGACCTGTCCAAATACGGGTACACTCAGGGACAAAAGCTGGCACACACGTGCGTTTGCGCGGCAAGGGAATCCCTTATCCTCAATCATCGCAAAGGGGAGACGAATATGTTGTTTATCAGATTCATATCCCTCAGAAAGTAAATGCCAAAACAAAGAAGCTCCTAGAGGAGCTGCAGAAGGAAACATGATGAGAATAGTGCCCGTCTGCAATTGACAAAGTGATAGCTAAAACAGTAAAATAGGTTTCTTATGAAAACTAATGCAGGCAATCTCAAAAAGGGCGAATTTATACTCTATCAAAATGGAATTTGTCAGATCCAACGGGCAGATTTCTATTCTCCAGGAAAAGGTTCGGCACTTATGAAAACCCGTTTGAAAGATCTTATCACGGGTAAAAACGTCGATTACAGCTTCAAATCAAATGAAGATGTTGAGTCGCTTGCTGTTGAAAGTATTGAGATGCAATACCTGTATAAGGATAGTGAGTATCTCTATTTCATGGATGAACGAACTTACAATCAATACCAAGTTCCAGCAGAGGTGGTTGGAGATGTTGCCAAGTACATGAAAGAAGGTACCAAGCACTATGTATACGTCTACAACGAAAAACCTCTTACCATTCGTCCTCCGTTGAGCGTTCGTTTGAAGGTGGTAGAGGCAGAAGAGGCTGCAAAAGGTGATACCGTCGGAGGGGCAAAAAAGCTAGTAACCTTAGAAACGGGAGTGAGTATCCTCGTCCCAATCTTCGTCAAGGTTGGTGAAACTGTCACCGTGAATCCGGAAACCGGTGAATATGGAGAGCGTGTGAAAGAGGCATAATAATTATCTAATTGAGCCGCTTGTTTTATCGTTATGATATCCGTCGGTGAACTGTTTAAACGGAGTCGTGAGAAAAAGGGGCTAACACTTCGTCAGGTTGAAAAAAATATCCACGTCAGGGAGAAGTTTCTAGTCGCTATAGAAAGCAATGACTGGAGTGTTTTTTCGTCTAAAATCTATATCGTGGGAATTCTAAAAAACTACGCAGTATTTTTAGGCATCGACCATCAAAAAGTAATTGCATTTTTTCGCAGAGATTACGAACGAAAGGAGGAGACTAATTTCCGGAGACGAGTTTCAGCGAGTTATTTTCGTCCGGAAACAAAGAATATTTTTGCAAGCGTAATTGCAGGCGTCTTTTTTATATTTTTTATCTATTTTGGCTATCAGCTTTCCGTTTTTCTTTCTCCACCTAAGGTAAGTATTATCGCACCCAATCAGACAGTCTTCCGCTCTACCGATCAAATCCACATTGTGGGAAAAACAGAAAAAGAAGCCTCAATTATCATATATGGTGAGCGTGTTTATCCAAATCGAGAAGGAATTTTTGCTTACGACTTTCCCATAAAACAGGGAAAGAATGAGCTTATTATCGAAGTAACCGGGGGAAATGGCAAAAAGACTGTTCTGAAAAAAATATTTATCCTTGAGTAATCTGTCTGGCGAGATCTTTCACTGTATGAATCGTAGCGGAAGAAAAGACCCGTTGAAATTTGAGTCGTTCAGCCTCTGATAGAATTTTGTCTTGAGAAAATATTTTTCTAATTTCGCCCAGTAACCCCACCTCACCCAGAAATAAAACTCTATTGGAGAGGGGAATATTCTTTATTGATGAAAGGATTGCGGCGATAATCCCCATATCAGCTGCGGGCGAAGTCACATCCACACCCCCCACTACGTTTACATAAATATCATACTTATCGAGAGGCAGGTTAAGATTCTTGCGAATCACCGCGAGAAGTAAAAGTACTTTGTTGTAGTTTACGCCCTTCACAACCCGGCGGGGGATACTAAGCATAGTTGGAGAAGCAAGAGCTTGAATCTCAAAAAAGAGCGGGCGTTTTCCTTCAACGATACCAGCTATTGCTTTCCCGGCCATTTCTTCTTTATGTTCGTCGAGAAAAACAAGAGGATTGTTTACTTCTGCCAATCCTGCTCCTTTCATTTCAAAAATCCCAATCTCGTCGGTAGATCCAAAACGATTTTTTGCTGCTCGCAGTACACGGAACTGTGAAACTCGTTCACCTTCAAATGTGAGAACTGTATCAACCATATGTTCAAGTGTTTTCGGTCCGGCAATATCGCCATCTTTGGTGATATGTCCAATGATTATAAGCGGGATACCGAGTTTTTTCGCCTTGATAATGAGTTGATTTGCCGCTTCGCGCAACTGGGAGACACTACCTGGAGCACCATCGACATTTTTTGAATATACGGTTTGGATAGAGTCAATAACAAGAATATCGATAGTATTTTTTAGTTCGTCCAGCCCTTCAGTAATTCCCTCTACCTGGAGTGTCTCAGAAAAGAAAAACTGATCAAGATTCACTTTCAAACGGGCCGCCCGGTCTTTCACCTGCTCAGCGGATTCTTCTCCAGAGATATAGAGCGTTCTCAAATTGTGAAGCGCTTGCAGGAGAAGTGTAGATTTACCAACTCCCGGCTCGCCGGTTAATAGGATAACTGCACCTGGAAGTAGCCCTCCGCCGATTACCCGATCAAACTCAAAAATGCCAGTGTTTTTCTTTGATTTGGCAGATGAGACCACTTTAGAAAGAGGTTTAACATCCAATTTGAGTGTTACCTCTTTTTCTTTGGTTGAGGAATCTCGTTGTTCCTTCAAGGTATTCCATTGACCACAATCAGGACACTTGCCAAGCCATGAAGCTGAGCCAAATCCGCAATTTGAACAAATAAAAAATGCCATAGAGAGAAAATTACATAGTATCGACGGTCTCAATACCGAGAAGGTCGAGAGCTGTATGTACTATTATACCAACTCCCTTTGTGAGGGTAATCCGGAAGTTTCGGATTGGTTCTTCCGCGGATAGAATGGGATAGGTATTATAAAAATAGTTAAATTCCTGAGTTAGTTGATAGAGATAAGTACATATATAATTCGGCGCGTTATTATTCGC
>JAAXWV010000223.1 GCA_013334845.1 Candidatus Roizmanbacteria bacterium
ACAAAAGATACTGAGTAAACGAACCGAAAACAACTCCATTCAAGAGCGCTCCCAGACTAGGGAGAAGGACAATTGGCAAAGCAGATTTAGTACTCACTCGCGATGCAGCAAAAAATAACAGCATATTGACTGCAGTACCGGTGAGTAGCTGCTGTCCGTTCAAGGTGAGTGGAACCAAAAATGCAAAGAAACTGAGCACGTATTCAATCCGAAAAGTAAACTAACGAGGGAGGGCAATTGATTTTATCTTTTCCATAGTAATTACAGAGTACAGGAGAAGTTGTTTTCTGTAAATAGGCTCACTATAATTGAGCTCATGAAACCCGGTATAGACTACATCGGAACCACTACCCCGTTTTATTGTATTGACGGGAAAGGAAACTTGTTACTTCACAAGCGCAGCCCCGCCTGTCGCGATGAACATGGACGATGGGATCCGGGCGGCGGACAAGTGGAATTTGGGGAGGCACTTGAGCAAAGCGCTCTGCGCGAAGTGAAAGAAGAATATGGATGCGAGGGAAAAATCGTAGGGACACTTCCAGCACACTCGGTTCTGAGAGAGCACAATGGAGTAAAAACACACTGGGTTGCCTGTCCGTTTTTTGTGCTAGTCGATCCTCAACAAGTAAAAGTAATGGAACCGGAAAAAGTCGAAGATATCGGATGGTTTACACTTAATTCCCTTCCCTCGCCTCTCCACTCGGGATTTGAGAAAACTCTTTTATCCTATCGGAAACACTTTGAAAAATACGTGTAAATCTTCTCCCGTTGTTCCATGAATACTTTCCCACAAAAAACCCCGTACCATAAAGATACGGGGCGAAACTTCTATTAAGTTTAATACATATCAGGCATTGCCGGAGCAGCCGCTTCCTTCTTCTCTTCTGGAAGATCGGTCACCAGCGCTTCAGTGGTAAGTACCATCGAAGCTACGGAGACAGCGTTTTGGACTGCTGAGCGCACTACTTTTACCGGATCGATGATCCCAGCCTTGATCATATCGAGCGGCTGTGCAGCCTCTTCTGAATCGAGCTGCATCACGTCGAAGCCCATGCCGTCGGCACTTGCCTTACGAGCCTTTGCCAGAAGCAATCCGGCATCGAGGCCTGCATTTTCCATAAGTTTGACGAATGGGGATTCCAATGCACGCTTCACGATCTCGTATCCAATTACCTCATCGGCCGATACACCCGCTTTTTCAACATCCTTTTTAGACATCTTCTGAGCGATATCAAGAAGCGCGACAGCTCCGCCGGGGACGATACCCTCTTCGAGAGCAGCTCGGGTGGCAGCGACTGCGTCGATAACCCGTTCTTTTTTATCTTTCAGTTCCACCTCAGTGGCTGCGCCAATATTAATGACAGCAACACCTCCGGAAAGTTTTGCCAATCGTTCCTGAAGTTTTTCCTTATCAAACTCAGAGGTTGTTGAATCAATCTCTTTTTTAATCTGAGAAACACGTGCTCCGATTGCAGCGACATCACCTTTTCCACCAATAATTTTGGTGTTTTCTTTATCGGATTCGACTTTGTCTGCTCGACCCAAGTCTTCTATCTCGACATTTTCCAGTTTGCGGCCGATATCTTCAGAGATTACGGTAGCACCAGTGAGAACAGCAATATCTTCAAGCATTGCTTTTCGACGATCTCCAAAGCCTGGGGCTTTGACTACGAGTGCCTTGAAAGTACCTCTCATCGAGTTAACTACGAGTGTAGCAAGCGCTTCCCCTTCAACATCATCAGCGATGATAACAAGGTTTTTAGAAACTTTTACAAACTTCTCCAGGAAGGGAAGTAGATCAGCTATGGCGGTAATCTTTTTATCGGTGATTAAAAGGTACGCATCCTGTACTTCTGCGATCATCCGTTCATTGCCAGCGGCAAAGTAAGGCGAAGCGTATCCACGATCAAACTGCATACCTTCTTTCGACTCAACATAAGTCTCAAGACCTTTTCCTTCTTCAACAGTTACTACGCCGTTTTTGCCACCAACTTTGAGAAGTGCCTCGGCAATAAGCTTTCCGAGAGTGGCATCACCTGCGGAGATCGTAGCGACATTGGAGACACTATCTGCATTGGAGGCATTGATATCTTTCTTAATTTTATTGAGCTCGTCAACAATGTGTTCACTTGCCTTCAGAAGACCGCGACGCATGATCATCGGATTTGCTCCGGCAGTAATCATCTTGATTCCTTCCGTGATAATAGCCCGGGTAAGTACTGTGGCGGTAGTGGTACCATCGCCAGCTACATCGGCAGTCTTGGAAGATGCCTGTTTGACAAGTTGAGCTCCCATGTTCTGGAACGGGTCTTTCAATTCTATCTCTTTAGCGACTGAGACGCCGTCGTGAAGAACTGTCGGGCCTCCCCATTTCTTATCAATTGCCACATTGCGACCCTTTGGCCCTAAAGTGGTTCCTACTGCATCAGCTAGCTGATTCACTCCTTCAAGAAGTTTTTGTCGTGCATCTGCACCGTATTTGATTTGTTTTGCCATAGATTGTGAATAAATTAGTAATAATAATTGCCGTTATCCAATAACTGCTAAAATGTCCTTTTCCTCAACAAGCAACCATTCCTCGTTTTCAACTTTAACTTCATGACCACCCCACTTTTTATACAAAACTTTCTGGCCTACTTTTACTCCGCAGGGGAAAATTTTTCCTTCATCATTGTGCCGACCGGGTCCGACTGCTTCCACCGTACCAGCTTGTGGCTTTTCTTTAGCTGCATCGGGAAGAATGATGCCGGAAGGAGTGGTTTTTTCTGAATCCTGAACCGGGCGTATGAGTACATTATTAAAGAGAGGTTGAATATTTGTTTTATTTGACATACAGTTATATATAGTAATTGATAATTAAGCTACCTCCACTTTTGAATAAGATTTACAATTAATTTATATAAAATTCGCCTAAGATTGTCAAGCGGAACATTAGTCTGCTAACACCATGGATCAGCAAATTACCTTATCAGAGGTTGATAAACTTAAAGTTAAGTTGCAGCAGGCAGCGTTGCCTGCTAATCTGCGTGAAAAAGCAGCTGAACAGATTGAAC
>JAAXWV010000224.1 GCA_013334845.1 Candidatus Roizmanbacteria bacterium
TGATGCAACCGATGAAGCGGCATTTAAGGCCTTGAGCGAAGACGGAACAACGATCAGGGTAGGGAGATCAAAAAAAACTGCTGCCAAATATTACCTCAAGGGCCAATGGGAAGTGCCAAGATTTCTGAAACATATTCATAAATCTTACTTTCAAATATAAATTGTTTATAATTTTTCATATAAGTATTTTTGCTTTATATATAAAAAATCAAGGGTTGACTCCTTTTTCTAGAGGCAGTGGACGGATTTAAACCGCCATAGCAACGCTTTGCAGGCGCGCACCTTATCAGTCGGACACACTGCCATATATAAAAACCAGAAGGAGCATAGCCGCGATTCTGTTACTATCTCATCATTTATCTATGGTTTCCCATCCCATTTCTGGGTGCCCCAACCCGCTCTCACAGAAAAACCGACATTCTCGAGCTGTTTGGGTTGCTACTTCGGCGGTAATAACGGCTAGTTAGGCCTCCCTCCTTAGGTTTTGTAGTCGCGAACTTCCTCTAACATTTCTATCAGCGATGAGTCCTCTTCTTCTGGTTTACAAATATACAAATTATTTTTTTAATAAAAAAAGAAATCATTTTGTCCATTTCTAAGTGGAATATTATAAGTTTTTCTATCCTTATGGATAGCAAGGATTTCCTTCCAGCTGTTTTTAATAGCTACTTATTAAATATCTTACAATAAGTAAACATCGTCTTAGCACGATTGTAACACTTGAGTGACTGTCTCATGCGGGCTCTTTCCCCATTTTTCTGTGTTATACTTATCTTCAGCAAAATGATTTCTTTCTAGTAGCGGGTAAGGGAATCAAACCCCTGCAAATGTGCGCTATCACTACGCTAACCCGCAATATTTCTACCAATCTTCATCATCCCAATTATCAAAGGAATGTTTATATTTGATTTTTAGTCTAAGTTTATCAAGTCGTTTTTCCTTACGTTTACGACATCGTTTTAAACCTTCAGCTTTATATTCTTGTTCTTTTGCTTTATCTTTCATGACGTCCTCCTTTTTCCAGAAGCAAGAGAGGGATTCGAACCCTCGATTTTACAGTTTTGCAGACTGTTGCCTTTGACCACTCGACCATCTTGCCATTTTGTTGATCCAGAAGGATTTGAACCTCCAATCGACGAGTTCAAGGCCCGTTGCATTGCCAGTTGTGCTATGGATCAGTGCTCCCGAAGATTGAATTGAACAACCGCCTTGCGGATCAAAGCCGCACGTTGCTACCACTGAACTATTCGGGAATATCTTGTTGCCCCACCAGGAATTGAACCTAGTCCGCATGATTCAGAGTCATGTATGCTTCCGTAACACCTTAAGGCAATATTTGTTGCAATAGTTGGATTCGAACCAACGTGTATCCGGGCGGATAACATCCTTATGAGGGATGCGCGATCGGCCACTCTGCCATATTGCAATATTGTAGCGGGAGTGGGATTTGAACCCACGATTCCGAGTTTATGAGGCTTGGCGGATAGACCACTTCCATATCCCGCAATTTAGTATGTCATGATGGATTCGAACCATCGTCTCCGGCCCCGTTGACCAGCACTCTAAGCCACCTAAGCTAATGACACAAACTATAATGCTCCGTCGAGCAACATAGTAAGAGACGTCTCTCTCGCACCCCTGGACGGTCTCGATCCGTCTATTTTACCAGAGTGACAGTCTGGTTCCTCTCCACGAGGCCAACAAAGGTATAAAATGGGCTCCGAGTTCCGAAACTAGCAAAGGATCGAACCTGTACACAGCCGCTCGGCTACCCATTTAGTACTCTGTGCGGGATTTGAACCCGCGATCTCCAGGATGAAAACCTGACGTCCTAGGCCTCTAGACGAACAGAGCATTTGGTACTATCGACGGGGGTCGAACCCGTATCTCGCAGGTTGAAGGCCTGTGTTCCTAGCCGTTAGAAGACGATAGCATTTGCGGTCTCAAAGGGATTCGAACCCTCCTGGTTGTACTCCGTGACAGGGAGACGGCCACTCCAAGCAGCCCCTGAAACCAATTTTGTACTATCGACGGGATTCGAACCCGTATTTCACAGGATGAAAATCTGTATTCCTAGTCCATTAGAAGACGATAGCATATAATTCTCGCGGTCTGTACGGGATTCGAACCCGTGATATCCTCCGTGACAGGGAGGGAGGGACGGCCAACTCCCCTAACAGACCATTTGCACTCTCGGCGGATCCTGAGACCGCATTTCCGGGATGAGAATCCGGGTTCCTGCCTTTAGAAGACGAGAGCAGTTGCAGTCTACACGGGAGTTGAACCCGCTCCTCCGACCGTGACAGGGTGGCATCTTAACCGTTTGACCTGTAGACTATTTGTGCGGAGAGCAGGAATCGAACCTACGTTTATCTAATTTACAGTTAGTTTGAGATTTTTAGATTTGCTGTAAGTAACCTTACACAGGTTACAAAGACCATCATTTCAATCTCCGCATTTTATTTCTTCGTGTATTTCTGTATGACAATTATTACATACCATTATACACTTATCAACTTCTTTTTTCATTCTTTCAAACGAATATGACTTACTACTTATTCCAAAGTCTTTTTCATTTGGGTCTTTATGATGAAAACTTAGTGCCGCATATGTTTTACTATATCCACATATTTCACATTTTCCACCTTTATATTCAACAAGTTTAATTTTAGTTCTTCTTCTCCAATCTATTACTGCTTGCGACTTGTTTATCTTTCGCGTATTTTCATCTAATTTTATTTTTTTCTTAATTTTCACATATTTAATAACTGTTGCACGACTGACATTAAAATTTTTCGCCACTTTTCTATAACTTTCACATTCGTTATAATATTTTTGCATATTTATTATATCATTCTGTGATGGACTTCTATTTAAGTTACTATTATTAAGCTCTAAATGATTACATACTATTTTCAATTTATCTTCCGAAATATCTATTTTTTCCAATATCTCTTTATATGTTATTCCTTTTCTTCTCATTCGAGATATTTTATTAATAGTATTAGTTGATATATCTTGTAATAAATCGTTATCATTCATTAACAGTTTTT
>JAAXWV010000027.1 GCA_013334845.1 Candidatus Roizmanbacteria bacterium
ATGTAGAGGGTTGTACGGCGCCCATCTACAGTTCTGATTCACTTCATTCAGCCGTTGTGGAGATCTTTGTAAAAAAGGATGCTCATGTCCGCTATACCACGGTACAAAACTGGAGCAAGAATGTCTACAATCTTGTCACAAAGCGGGCACGAGCAGAGAAAAACGCTTATATGGAATGGGTTGACTGCAATATCGGTTCTCAGATAACAATGAAGTACCCCAGCGTATATTTATATGGCGAAGGTGCCCGTGGAGAGGTGCTGTCCATAGCCTATTCCGGAGAAAAGCAGGTTCAGGACGCGGGAGCAAAGATGATTCATTTTGCCCCCAATACATCTTCGCGCATTGTTTCCAAATCAATCTCCCGGGATGGAGGAATAACTTCATATCGAGGACTTGTCCAGGTGATGCCGGGCGCAAAAAATACCAATGTGTATGTTTCTTGTGATGCTCTTATTCTTGATGAAAAGTCGCGTTCTGATACATATCCGTCTATGCGTATTAAAGAACAGGATGTTACTGTACAGCATGAAGCAACAGTGGAGAAATTAGGTGAAGAAAAGCTTTATTATTTGATGTCTCGCGGTATTAGTAAAAGCGATGCAGAGGGTATGTTGGTAAACGGGTTTATTGAACCGGTTTCGCGGGAAATACCATTGGAGTATTCCATCGAATTAAACCGGTTGATACAACTACAGATGGAGGGAAGTATTGGATAATAATTAATAATAAAGAATTGGCATGGGGGAATTTATCTATTTAAATAAGGAGGGGAAAGAGCGGTGGGAGTTTGATACTCCTGGGGAGTATGTGGTATTTTTCCATAATTTGTCGGGTAATTTCACCTTTGTTATTAATGCACCTCGAGTGAAGCTTGATATTTTTGGAATCATTGATGGAAAAAATGATGCAAAATACCATATTCAAACGACCCAGCTCCATAATGCTCCTCACAGCACATCAAATTTACTGATACGCGGTGTGTTTACAGATCAATCACAGTTGCATTATCAGGGTCTTGTACGCATAGAAAAACAAGGGCAGGGAAGTCATGCGTATCAGAAAAATCAAAATCTCCTTATGTCTGATTTGGTGTTTGTAGAGTCGAAGCCTTACTTGGAAATTTTGGCAAATGACGTTTATTGTACCCATGGATCAACAACAGGCAAAATCAATAAAGATGAACTATACTATTTGCAAAGCCGGGGACTGATCGAACAACAAGCACGCCGTACCATCGTTAACGGATTTCTATCTGAAGTTATTGAACAGGTTAGAACACGCGTTCCCCAATTTTCTTTACCTTATGAATACACTATCTGATCAATACAAAAAAGACTTTCCTATTTTTATGGCTCACCCGGATTTGTCATATCTTGACTCGACTGCCACTTCACTTAAACCGGATACTGTTATCAAAAAAATGCTCGAATACTATATTGAGTACAGCGCCAACATATATCGCGGTGTATATGATATTGCCGAGATGGCTACAGCCCAGTATGAGAAGGCACGAGAGGTGGTAGCTGCCTTTCTTAATACTTCCCCCTCAGAAGTTATCTTTACTAAAGGGTCGACAGAGGGTCTTAATCTATTAGCCTATTCGTTAAAAAATATGGTGTGTCGTGGAGAAGAGATTGTGACAACGATTATGGAGCACCATTCTAATTTCGTCCCCTGGCAGCAATTGGCGACAGAAAAAGAGGCAGTGCTGCGGGTAATTGATATCGATGAAGAGGGAAACTTGCTTCCTATTGAAAACTATCTCACCGATAAAACGAAAATAGTCACGCTTGCCTATGTTT
This sequence comes from Candidatus Roizmanbacteria bacterium, assembly GCA_013334845.1. GTDB lineage: Bacteria > Patescibacteriota > Microgenomatia > UBA1406 > GWC2-37-13 > JAAXWV01. Next base: position 1,806 of record JAAXWV010000027.1, read on the forward strand.
CTAATGTATTAGGTACTATCAACCCACTCAAAGAAATAATTCATAAGATAAAGACTTACAACCCAAATATACAGGTTGTCGTAGATGGGGCCCAGGCAGTACCTCATATGAAGTTGAATATGCGGGTACTCGGTTGTGATTTTCTCGTGTTTTCCGGGCATAAAATGCTGGGACCAACTGGTGTAGGCGTGTTATGCGGAGTATCTAGTATGTTAGAGCGGCTACCTCCGTTCCATTTTGGAGGTGAGATGATTGATGAGGTCACGGTCACGAGCTCTAAATTTAAAGACGCTCCCCATAAATTCGAGGCAGGTACTCCACCAATTGCCGAAGCAATTGCCCTGCAAAGTGCCATCGAATACCTTACGAGGGTGGGGCTTGAACGAATCCATGAGTATGAACAAGAACTTACCACATACATGATAGAACAGATCACCGAACATTTTGGAAATATAGTGAGATTACTTGGGCCGAAGCTGGCAAACGAGCGTGCCGGTATTGTCTCTTTCACATTTAAAGGAGTACACCCCCATGATATGGCAAGTATTCTCAATCAGGAAAAAGTGGCCGTGCGTTCTGGTTACCATTGTGCTATGCCTCTTCATAAGCGGCTAAAAGCAGAATCGTCGTTACGCGCCAGTGTCTATTTGTATAACACGAAAGAGGATATTGACAAGCTGATTGTCGGGCTGGAACAGGGGAGAAAACGACTCATAATTTAAGAATTAAAATTCCCTATGTCTGATCTATATTCCGATCTGATTTTAGACCATTACCGGTTTCCCCATAACAAAGGCAGAATTGAAAACGCTTCCTGTTCTTGTAAGGTAAACAACCCGCTGTGTGGGGACCACCTCGAGATGTCTGCCCTCGTGAAAAACGATCTGATTGAGGAAGTAAAATTTGAAGGGAAAGGCTGTGCGATTTCTCAAGCTGCTGCATCTATGCTGACAGATTACGCCAAAGGCAAACATCCGAAAGATATATTGTCTCTGGAACCGGCGTTTGTATTGGAGATGTTAGGGGTGAAACTTGGGCCCAACAGGGTAAAGTGTGCTCTGTTATCTCTAGAGGCTCTCAAAAAAACACTTCTTTTGCTATACTGAGTGATAATGGCAACCATACGAGAAATTTCATTTCATTTACCGCAGAAAGACACCTCCTTATTTGAACAATTTTGCGCATTTTTAGGCGATGTTGGCGAGAAGATCGACATTGGATTTATTTTGCGAAAACATGCTGATAACGAGATGCCGCGTATCGCTGTTAAGCTTGATTCTATCGATACACCACAAGTTGTTTTTACATCTGAAGCGGAAACGAAGGTGATTTCTCTCCTTAATACGACTGGTGAAGAACGAACCAGTCCTCACTCATACATACCGATCAACATATTCGAATTTATGAGCCGTCTTCATGGGATTACCGTAGAGAAGGTTGATCATGTCGGATTCAATCTCCCTTGGTTTGGTAAAGGGGTTCATCCAGAGATAAAAGCACTTCGTACGTGGGCAAAAGATAAGTGTCTGTATCACGTTCATCCAAAAAATGAACTGTGGGACTTTATTCTCCCGGGAACGATTGATGAGATTGAGGGCGGCAAAATTGATTATAGTATCGTTCGAAGGCCGAAGCTGGAAATAGTATCTTTTGATAAATGTTCGACTCCGCTCATTCAGTTCGATATTTCACTTAATATGGAGCATAACTTGTTTCCTCGACTTTTTCCTGAGGGTATTAGAGATACTGAAAGTAATAATCAGTGGGTGTATATAGAAAATCCGTATGGTATTGATTTTTGTTTTGTCCTGAATGAATATGTTGATGAAAACGACTGGTGTAAAGTGTTTAAAGGACATCGGTTAGCATAGGCTTTTCACCTCATTGACAGGGTATTTTTGGTATATAATGTATTTTAATTGTTAATTTTATACACCTATGGCAGACGCAAATGTGCTCGATCCAAAAAATCCTTCCGGACCTGTTCAGGTTCGTAAATTAAAAGTTCGAGTCGATCGTGATCTATGTATCGGCGCTGCTACCTGTATCGCCATTGCTCCGAATATGTTTGCTCTCGATTCTGATGCAAAGGCAATTATTCTTAGTACTTCGGATCAAGATTCAGACGATGCAATTATCGATGCAGCAAAAGGCTGTCCGGTAGCTGCTGTCATTATAGAAGATGAACAGGGCAATAAAGTATTCCCAAAATAATTATGAAACCATTTGTTTGGAAAATTGGCGGGGAAGCGGGCTTCGGTATTATGACTACCGGTCTTGCTTTTTCAAAAATTGCGGCACCTTTGGGGTATTATGTGTTTGATTACAGCGAGTATCCTTCACTGATTCGCGGTGGGCACAATACCTATGAAGTGGTTGTTTCTGATAAAGAAATAGCGACTTCGCTTCAGCCAGTCGATCTTCTTATATGCCTCAATAAAACAACCTTTGAGCTTCACCGATATCGGTTGAATGAAAACTCTATGGTCATTTATGATCCGGATGAGTTCCAGCCAGATGGATCTTATGTAAAACTTCCGGTGTCCTTTAGTCAAATAAAAAAAGAAACTAATGCACAGCAGGTCATGTTGAATACAGTCGCTATGGGAGCAACAATTGCAATACTCGGCGGCAATCTTGAAGAGTATTTTGTCATGATCGAAAAAGAATTTGCACGCAAAGGTCAGGAGGTTGTAGATTATAACAAGAAATTTGCTCAGCGGGGATATGACGAAATCATGAGCAAAAACAAAGACAGAGTCATTTCCTTTCTGGTTCCTCAGAATAAGCCGGCAAATATCGTGATGTCGGGTAACGAAGCATTTTCTTTAGGTGCAGTAATTGGCGATTGTCGATTTTATGCGGCATATCCTATGACTCCTACTTCTAATGTACTTTCGCAGCTTGCCTCATGGGCAAAAACAACAAAGATGGTAGTACGTCACTCAGAAGATGAAGTGGCGGTGGTCAACTCGGCGATTGGCGCTTCGCATGCCGGTGCACGATCAGCTGTAGGTACGTCTGGAGGCGGTTTTGCCTTGATGGTGGAAGCGGTTTCTCTGGCAGGTATTACTGAGCTGCCGCTAGTCCTTTTTCTCGGTATGCGATCGGGGCCGGCAACGGGCATGCCTACCTGGACAGAGCAGGGAGATTTGCTATTTGCTGTAAATGCCGGGCATGGTGAATTCCCCAAGATTGTGCTCGCACCGGGCGATGTTGAAGAGATGATTGAGCTAACTGCAAAAGCATTTGACCTTGCCGATATTTATCAGGAGCCAGTAATTGTAGTTTCCGACAAACTAGTTTGTGAATCACATAAGTCGATGGTCAGAGATCATCTTGATCGGTTTATCGCACAATATACTCCCCGACGCGGCAAGACAGTGGTTCAGGCTACTGCTCCTTATTTGCGATATAAAGTAACAGACGATGGAATCTCTGAGCGTCTTATTCCGGGACAGCCAGGCATCTTCTATCAATCCAATTCGTACGAGCATACCGAAGACAGTCATACTACTGAATCTATGACAGAGCGGGTAAAGCAGGTTGATAAACGAGCACGAAAAATTAATACTTACCTCGCACGCGATTTTTCTCTCCCAGCCGTATATGGCGACCCGAATGCATTAATCAAATTAGTATCATGGGGTCCCAACAAAGGTGCAGTAGTTGCCGCACAGGAACTACTGAAAGAAAAGGGGATAACCACTTCCTATATTCATTTTACCCATATTCATCCGTTAGATCGGGAAAAAGTGGCACAACTTTTGTCACAGCAAGGCCGGTATATTTTAATAGAGAACAATTCGGGTGCGCAATTTGGTAAACTAATATTAATGGAGACGGGGATAGAACTTAAAGAAAAATATACAAAATACGATGGTAGACCAATCTATCCAGAAGAAATCGTTACATACATTGAAAAAAGCATCTAATGTCTACCCTTCAAGATTTTTCCGGCCATACACCTACCTGGTGCCCTGGTTGCGGTGATTGGGGTATTAATATGGCGCTTAAGGGAGCATTAGTTAAGCTCGGCCTATCACCATCAGATATAAATGTCACATTTGATATCGGATGTTCAGGCAATATGAACGATATGTTGAATGCCTATGCAGTTCATGGGCTTCATGGTCGGTCTGTCGCAACAGCAATCGGGATAAAGATAGGCAATCACAAGATGCCGGCCATTGTTATCGGAGGAGATGGCGGGATATATGGCGAAGGAGGCAATCACCTTCTTCACGCATGCCGTGGTAATCACGATATTACCGTCATCGTTCATGATAATGGTGTGTATGGGCTTACAACAGGACAGGTTGCACCCACCGGAGATAAGGGATATAAGTCCAAATCAACCCCGGAAGGGGTCATAGAATCGCCGGTCAATCAACTTGCTCTTAGCCTTACCCAGGGAGCATCATTTGTAGCTCAAGCGTTTGCAGGTGACCTCAATCACCTTACTGCGATGATAGTCGAGGCTATTTCGCACAAAGGTTTTTCTTTACTGAATGTGCTACAGCCATGCGTCACGTTCAATAAAGTAAATACATATCAGTATTACATGCCACGCGTTTACAAACTCGGGGAGGAATACGATAGAACAAACTATAAAGTAGCTCTTGAAAAAGCGCACGAATCAAATGAAGAGAAGTTTCCACTCGGAGTGCTGTATGCAGCAGAACGCGAAGCATATCATGAAAGAGCTCTCGGTACGGAGTTGGAATATCCTCTTCATTCCCGACCTCGATTCACCGATTTTGGAGTACTCATTAACGAGTTCTCGTGATTAAAATTAAGTATTTTGAACGAGTAGAACCGAATAGGTTTTCAGATCAACCCAATTCAATATAGGGTTGACAGTTAGCAATTAATATAGTATACTGCTAATCAATATGGCATTTTTACTTGGAGCTTCAGAACAATCTATTTTACCAGTAGTTGCAGTACGCGATGGAATCATTTTCCCCCATACCGAGAACGTTTTAATCTTTGGCCGTGAGAAGAGTGTTGGGGCAATCAACTCCGCTCAGGCTACTAATAAAATGGTGGTACTCGTGATGCAGAAAAACTCGAATCAGGACAACCCTACTACAGAAGAACTGTATCAAGTAGGTGTGTTGGCCAGCATTGAAAAAACTGTTGTTGGCGAAAAGGGTGAGATGAATGCCCTTATGAAAGGTCAGGAGAAAGTCCGTATTCTGGAATATACCAAAGATGATCCTTATTTTGAGGCGAAGGTAGAGTATGTTCACGATACCGTCGTTGACGATGAGGAGGTGCAATCGATGGTTAAGCACATCTCCGGTCAGATCAAACACGCAATTAACCTTGGAAAAACGGTTGACTTCGTATTTCTCATGAATATCCTCAATATTAATTCTTCGCTCGACTTTTCTCACCAAGTTGCAATGATCATTGATATGAAGCCGGAAGAGAAACAGGGACTTCTTGAGGAGTCTGATATAAAGAAACGGCTTGCTCTTCAGGTGGAGTATATTGATCGGGAAGTAAAGATTCTCGAATTGGAACAGAATATCACTAACCGAACGCAGAAAAAGTTTGAACAGGGCATGAGGGAGACATTCCTTCGTGAGAAGATGAAGACGATTGAAGAGGAACTCGGTGATAAAGATGAAAAACAGGATTTGAAAGAATATGATCAGAAGATTAAGAAAGCAAAAATGCCCAAAGAAGTCGAGGAGAAGGCAATTAAGGAACTGAAACGGCTCGCTCAGATGTCTCAGTTCAATCCGGAGTCTTCCTATATCAGGGCTTACCTTGACTGGCTTGTTGACCTCCCATGGAGTGTGTCATCCAATGCAAAAATTCAGATTAAGAAATCGGAAGAGATTCTCGATGAAGACCACTATGGATTGAAGAAAATAAAGGAACGAATTCTTGAGTATTTGGCTGTCATTCAGCTAACTAGAGAGAAAAATTCCACCACAAAAGGGAAAGTGGACAAGAAAAAAGAGCGTCAACCGACTATTCTTTGTTTCGTCGGGCCACCAGGTGTTGGTAAGACATCGCTTGGTAAATCTATAGCCCGTTCGCTCGGAAGAAAGTTTGTCAAAGTATCGTTGGGCGGCATCCGCGATGAGGCGGAGATACGTGGACATCGGCGAACCTACGTAGGCGCGTTACCTGGTCGCATCATACAAGGAATTAAGCAAGCTGGCACAAAGAATCCGGTATTTATGCTTGATGAAATTGATAAAGTCGGACGTGATTACCGAGGTGATCCTAGTGCAGCTCTTCTTGAGACCCTCGATCCGGAGCAGAATAACGCCTTCTCAGATAATTATTTGGAAGTGCCGTTTGATCTTTCCGATGTATTCTTTATTACTACCGCAAATATTCTTGATACGATCCCTGAAGCATTGCTTGACCGTCTTGAGGTGATTCACTTCCCCGGATACACTGAGGATGAAAAGTTTAGAATTGCCCGTGATTACTTGGTTAAGAAACAGCTTGAGGCACATAGTCTAGATCCCAAGAAAGATGACATAACTGATGAAGCGGTTCGAACGATCATTCGCAGGTATTCTCGTGAAGCAGGTGTTCGTGAGCTTGAACGTCAGGTTGCGACTGTGTGGCGGAAAGTCGCTCGGGAGGTCGTGGAAGGCAAGATAAAGAATAAGGTCGTTTCAGAAGAAGATGTTAAAACGTATCTCGGCCCCTTCAAATATTCCGCTTCCATGATTGAAGAAAAAGACACGGTAGGAATTACAACTGGTCTTGCGTGGACACAGGCAGGAGGAGACATTCTCTTTATCGAAGTCTCGACGATGCCGGGTAAGGGTCATCTGACCCTCACAGGTCATCTCGGCGACGTGATGAAAGAATCCTGTCAGGCGGCTCTTTCCTATGTACGATCCCATTATGAGGCATTCGGATTATCTAAGGAGTTTTATAACAAAATAGACATTCATGTTCACGTACCGGAAGGTGCGGTGCCAAAAGATGGACCATCCGCTGGCGTAGCAATCACCACCGCTATGGTGTCGGCACTTTCTAAAATTCCTGTTCGCCGTGATGTGGCAATGACCGGAGAGATTACTCTGCGAGGTCGGGTGTTGGAGATTGGCGGCGTGAAGGAAAAGGTAGTAGCTGCGCATCGTGCTCAGATCAAAAAGGTGCTCCTCCCCAAGGACAATGAAAAAGATCTGGCAGATATTCCGCAGAATGTTTTGAAAGACCTCAAGTTTGTCTTTGTAGGACATATCGATGAAGCTTTGAAAGAAGCGCTTGCATGGCCAAAGGACAAAAAAGACAAGAAATTTACCGGAGAATCAGCCGCAAAGAATTTCAGCGCATAAAAGCCCGCTTCATTTGGAGAAGTCCGGAACGAAGTTTATATGCTCCTGAATAGAGGGTGTAGGCTAAGGGGTTGACGACGAGATCATAACTGCCGATCATCTCAGTGTGTACAGCGTTGTATCCTTCCTTGAAACGGGTGAATCCTGCCCATGGATGGGTTGAATTTTCCGGCATAGGGCCAAGTGAACCCCACATGTCAAATACAGTTGCTCCGAGCGATTTTCCCAATCGGATAGCCTCCCACATAATAAGATTAGCCCCCATCAGATTGCGATATTCAGTCGAAGTTCCACCGTATGGATAGTATAACTTGTTGTCAAAATAAAAAAGTTCATAAGCGGCAAGGGGAGTGTTTTGATAATAAGCGATAACAATATGAGCAATTCCTTCTTTCATCGCTTCCCAGACTACTTGGTGGTAGTGGGGTGAGTGGCCGAAGTATTTTTGTCTATGGCACGTATCAAAATACAGTTTTGAAAAGATCTTAAATCCCACTTCGTTCGACTCTTCCCGTACCGTCACTCCTTTTTTCTGAGCAAGCCGGATATTATAGCGCGTTTTTGGCTTCATTTCGTTGAGAAGAACTTCTTCAGGCTTAGAGATATCGAGGATGAGAGTCCAGGAAGGAAATAATGGGTGAGAAGAAAGTTTGAGATCTTTTATTTTTGCAATTTGCTCTGTTCGTTTTTCCGATTTCAACTCGTCCGGTTCAAGTTTAACGAAAATGATGTTATTTTTCAGGGCGTATTCTCTGAGAAAATCAAGACATGCTACGGATGGAAACACCGAGCGGGCCATATAGGCCAGTTTGAAAGAGGTGTAGGGAATGGGGTGGAGAGTCAGTTGATAAGTTCGAGTCAATTTTTCGTTGTCGTATTCACCCAAACGTAGTACCTCTGTTCCTAATCTTTTTCTTCCTTCGCCCCACTGCCAGGCCTGAAGCGGATGATGAGCATGAGTATTGTATTCTTGAGAATTGAACGTCTCGGGAAGAATGGAAATAGTCATGTCGTCAGTATACACAAGTAAAAAGTAAAAAGTAAGAAGGAAAAACACGCGTTCGTCATTGCGAGAAACGAACCATATATGTGACGCCTGCTTGCCGATAGGCAGGAAACAATCTCTTTGTTAAGGGGAGCATGTTTATGTGTCTGTACAAAAACGTTAAGAGAGTGCCAGTAAGTTCGGATATATAATACTATAGGGTGTTTATGGTATAATATGGAATGATTGAGGCTTATCGTAACTATCGTAAAATTAATGTTGCATTCAGTGAAGACTTAGGCCCACTAAACGTGTTATATTATCGTGCACAGCCTGGCGTAGATGAGAGAGCTCTCTCGATGTATAAAAGTTTTTTGAACATATTAGACCTATCCCCGAAACAAAATAGGATAAGTTAAGAGACAATGATGGAAGAACAACTCGCTTGTTTTATGTCGGTGAATAATTGGATTAAGATAGGATCGATGTTACAATCTTCATACCGATTCGAACACATTTGGTTTAGAACAAGTCCTCCTATTGTTCAAGAACAAGCGTTTGAAGGCCATGATATGTTGAGAGTATACAGCAAAAATTTAGATCCGCGTATAGATGTGAGTATGGTTATTGATTTTGGAGGAGGAGTTTTTCGGATTCCATTTGACGAACTTCTTATTGTAATAGGAGATTCTCAATATATCGAGAAAGAAGCCAAGGAACATTACTCTACTATATTTGGAGAGCGTGATATGAAAATCCACTCAGAATTTTCAGAAAGATATAATAAAGGTTTGGCCCGTCTATGAGGGTTTACGATAAGATGATAACGACGGTCTTATGGGAAAGCAGACTGTATTTAAAGTAAACTATTTTCATGCGTCCTAGGATGAGTTTGCTTAATAGATCAATCAACTATTTTGGAGAGGAAGGTTTTTAGCTCTGGGTCGGTGACGTATTTTTGTGCATTTTCGATAAATTCCCTGGTCAAGTCGGCTGGTAGACCAATTTCCTGATACTCTACAGCCTGAAGTGCCATCTCAATTTTTTCAATTTGTTTGAGAAGTTTCGCTTCTTCTGTATGTTGATCCCGAAACTCATACCAGAGTTCAAGATAATAGTTTCCATCTTCAAGGTTGCTAAAAAGCGTTTGAAGTACATCCGCCTCAATTTTGTTTTTAGCTTCTTCTGACGCGATTACTTTAGCACCTTCTTCGTAGCGGATGTCGGAGGTGGCTGTTTCTCCCAGGTCGTGGACGAGTGCCATTTGCAAAAGTCGCTCGTGATTGATGTTGAGTTTTTTCGTCAATAGCATACAAAGTAACGTTGTTCGATACACATGGTCAGCAACGCTTTCAGCATCTTGCACGCCAATTCTCACCCACCCGGTGCGACGAAGTCGTTTCAAATATCCTGCTGTTCGGGCGATCTTTATGAGTTCTTCCATATAGGGTAATTATACAGAAGTCAAAACGCTGTAT
>JAAXWV010000028.1 GCA_013334845.1 Candidatus Roizmanbacteria bacterium
CTTTTATCGGGGAACCATCGCGAGATTGAACGCTGGAGAATTCGGATGGCGTACGAAACAACGCTTAAGAAGCGACCTGAGTTACTCCACGTCACAGCTTGATTTTTCAGTCAATATACCGTTTAATGAATTATTACAAATTTAGTATAAGTTTATTTTTATGGCATTTTCTAAAATAAGTCCGATAGAATTTTCTCAAACTATTCATAAAATGGATGGTATTTCTCCAAAGACGGTAGAGGAGCACCTCAAGCTTTACACGGGGTATGTAAATAAATATAACGAAATTAACGAAAAGTTGAGTGCTCTCACCGATGAGGATTACATGAAAGCAAATCAGATTTATTCAGTTGTGCGCGAACTAAAGGTTGAACTGAGTTTTGCTTGGGGTGGAGTGATAAATCATGAACTCTATTTTTCACGGCTCGGCGGGAAAGGGGGGACACCCGAAGGCGCCCTATTGCAACAGATAGAAAAAGATTTCGGCTCATTTGAAAGTTTTCAGAAAGATCTGAAAGCATCAGCAATCGCAGCGCGAGGTTGGGTATGGACAGCTTGGAATTTTCATGAAAATCGCTTGATAAACTATGTGGGCGATTCTCAAAATACCTTCCTCGTATGGGGAGTGGAACCATTATTGGCGCTTGATACTTACGAACACGCATACTTTATTGATTTTGGTGCTAATCGTGGAGCCTATATTGACGCGTTTATGAATAATCTCGACTGGAAGGTGGTTGAAGATCATTTCATGGAAATTGGAGGCTGTTGTGGCGAAGGTGAGTGCTGCGGTGGATCCTGTCACAAGTGATATAATATCACCATGATACGAACGCGCATTGCCCCCTCTCCAACTGGTCAGGATGTTCATGTGGGAACGGTAGCCACCGGCCTTATGAACTATGCCTGGGCTAAGAAAAATAACGGAAAATTTGTTATCCGCATTGAGGATACTGATCGTAGCCGTTTGGTGCCCGGTGGAGAAGAGCGTATGCTTACTACGTTAGAAAGTCTAGGTTTGGTGGCTGACGAATCTCCTCTTGCTGGCGGCCCTTTTGCTCCATACCGCCAATCGGAACGGCTTCCTCTTTATAAAAAATATGCAGAAGAACTTATTGCCAAAGGAAAAGCATACTACTGCACCTGCTCGGCGGAACGTCTCGATGAAATGCGGAAACAGCAGCAACAAAATAAGCAAGTTCCCAAATACGATCGCCACTGTCTCAACCGTCAGGAAGAGGTAAAGAAAGAGATAGAAGAAGGAGCAAAATTTGTAGTTCGTATGCTCATGCCCGATGAGAAAATTAGCTTTACTGACACGGTGCGCGGGACCATCACTATCGATGGAGGGCTGCTTGATGACCAGGTGATTTTGAAATCGGATGGGTTTCCCACGTACCACCTGGCAGTCGTTGTCGATGATCACCTCATGGAGATTACTCACGTCATCCGTGGTGAAGAGTGGATGCCTTCTACCCCTAAACATGTTGTTTTGTATCGGGCTCTTGGCTGGGAACTGCCTCAGTACACGCATGTATCTCTCATGAGAAATCCGGATAAATCTAAGCTTTCCAAGCGGAAAAATCCGGTCTGGGCTTCTGATTATCTCAATCGGGGAATCTTGCGCGAGGCGCTTCTCAATTATCTCGCGCTTATGGGCTGGAGCCACCCGGATGGGAAAGACATCTTTACTTTGGATGAGTATATCTCTCTGTTTGACATAAAAGACCTGCAGACGACGGCACCGGTTTTTGATCCGGTAAAACTTGAATGGATGAACGGCGAATATATCCGGATGATGAATCCTAAGAGACTAGCCGAAATGGTCTACACTTATTTTGCAGGAGTATTCTCAAAAGATCTGGTGGAAAAAACAATTCCACTAGTGCAGGAACGGATTAAGACACTAAAAGAGTATGAGAGCTACTGTCTGTTCTTTAAAGAACAGCCTTCGCAGTATGAGATTTCGCTCGGAGAACATCAGTCGATGCTTAAGGCGATTGGTGATGAGTTGGCTAGTCTGGACAATTGGTCAAGTGAAACAATTGGAACAAAGATGGTAGAGACAGCGGAAAAATTAGGAGTAAAAAATAGCATCTTTTTTATGGTTCTTCGGGTTGCCATAACAGGAAAGAAGGTCACCCCACCCTTGAATGACTCAATGGCTATCCTGGGGAAAGAGGAGTGTATTGCGCGTATAGCCCGCCTCATTATGTAGTTGGTTTTAAGCTCGACTTAACTTCGCGTCTCAACCATACTACGTACAAATACGCTTGTACATATTTTAAAAAATTATCCAAAATGCCTTGTTTCCAACGTCTATCGGAAGCAATGACGGTGATATGCGGAGTATAGCTTACTTTCCCAAATTTCTGTATTTGTAGTCCCAGATCTACGTCAGCACCCACTTTAAATTTCACATTTAAGTTGCCGATTTTTTGAAATACTGCCTTTCTAAACGCGATACATGTGCCGGTAAAATGCGCTTTTCCCAATAAAAAATTACACATAATAAACAGGTCATACGATTTATAAATGAGCCAGTTGGAAAAAGAATTCCTGGTGTTATATCGAAGTGAGCCGGTAAGTCCCAGGAGTTGCGGATCTTCAAATTCCTTGGCAATTTTCTCTAACCAGTCTGATGGTACAATGGTATCGGCGTCGCTCACCGCAATAATCCTCCCTTTAGTTGCACGGAGCCCCGTATTTAACGCATATACATACCCTTGTGTCTTTTCATTGAGCACTCTCGCTCCATACTGTTTGGCGAGTACATTTGTCTTATCGACCGAGTTATTATCAACTACTATGAGCTCATAATCTTTATAGGTTTGTTTTTGAATGGATTCAAGAGTTTTCGGGATGTATTTTTCTTCGTTGTATGCAACCACAACGACTGAAATAGTTGGATTTTGAGTATTCATATTACATGTCTTTGGGTGAATTTGGGAATAAAGAATAGAAAAGATCGAGTGCATTTTTAAATGCCTGATCCATATTAAAATATTTGTAATTTGCAAGCCTTCCTACGAAATGAACGTTTCTATCTTCTATTTTAGTAGCTTCATTTTTATATTTCAGATATAAATCAAGATTCTCCCTTGAAAGTACGGGGTAATAGGGTTCGCCTTCCCATGTTGGATACTCTTTTGATATCGTTGTTTTTGAGTGTATTTGACTGTTGAGTTGCTTATACTCAACAATTCGTGTATATGGTTCGCCACTAGGATAATTGACCACCGAGTTGGTCTGGTAATAAGGGATGTTATAAGTCTCAAACTCAAATCGTAGAGATCGATATGCAAGGTTTTTACCAAATTTTCTTCCAAAAAATAAATCTATCGGGCCTGAAAAGAAAAGCTGTGCTTTCGGATTAATCTCATTTCGGACGTCGAGGTAATCTGTATTTAATTTGAGAGTAATGTTGGGATGGGTGAGCATTTTTTCGAATACTTTTGTATATCCCTCACTAGGCATAGCTTGGTATCTGTCGCTAAAATATCGGTCGTCAAAATTTGTCCTTACGGGAATACGTTCCAGTACGGAGGCATCCAAGTCGCGCGGATCAGTATCCCATTGTTTTTGTGTGTATGATTTAAATAATATTTCATATAACGACCGTCCGACTCGGGAAAGAGCAGATTCTTCGCTATTGTGCGGAGTGACAATGGGCTCAATCTGAGTATTGAGCCATTCCTTCATTTCAGACTCATTTTGAATATGAAGTCCAAAAAGAAGATTGACTGTAGTTATATTGACCGGCAGGGGGACAAGCTTATTGTCTACGTGACACAGTACTTTATGATAATAGTTTTTCCATTTGGAAAATTTATTGATGTAATTCCATACATCGTCGTGGTTTGTATGGAATATATGAGCACCATATTTAGATATCAAGATGCCATTTTCATCAAGATAATCAAAACAATTTCCTCCTATATGATTGCGTTTTTCTATCACAAGCACCCTTTTCCCCAGTATAGTAGCGCACCTTTCCGCAATAGTTGCCCCCGATATTCCTGCACCCACAATTACCACGTCATAGAGCATAGAGCTATATTATAAATAATATTTTTATTACTATGCGTGAAAATTGACTTTTGTAAGAACGTGATCCGAATGAGCAAAAACTAGAGGAATATAAGCGAAAGGAAAGCGATACTGCCACCTAAGAGTGAGCCGCCTATTACATCGGTTGTCCAATGCTCTCCGAGGCTAACTCGCGATACGAGAGTTGCAGCAAGAAGAAGGTAGATAGGGATGAGAAAAAGCACTTTGTGTTTTAATTTTTTAGTTGTCATGATGAAGTAGGTGAGTAGTATTGCAAGAAATACAGCCCGTAAGCTATGCCCGGATGGGTATGAAGAGCCCGGTTGTACGTAAGAGCTGGGAAATTCAAGTCCAAGATTATATCGAAAAAATAGATAGGGAGGACCGGGATGATGAAGAAATGTTTTCCCGATTAATTCTGTGAAATGCGCGGCAGCGAAGAGTGAGAAGGCGATCAATCCTCCAATGAGTTTCCTCCGGAGAATTAACAGTATGACGAGGAGTGCACTGATAACTTCTGCACTGCCAATAAGACTGAGGTAAGAAAACATCGTGTCAAGTTTCACGGGGATATGATCTTGAAGCCGTACGGTGGTGTTAAAATCAAACGAATCTAGACGATGAGATTTGACGACTAATGTGAATAGGATGAAACAAAAAGCTGCAGCTATTGCAAGAAAAGCGAAATACCATTTAGTACGCATACACCCTTTAAGTATACCGGACTTTTCTTTGTTTTTTCTTCTGTTGACGTGCTATTGCAATACCTATTAGAATGGAAGTAGTCTTTCTTTTTTTCCGTCAAAGTATGAGCATAAACCGGTTGCTTACAAAATTGAAACGGCTGGTGGTTCGGAAAAACCGGCACTTGAGTTGTGTAGGTGTGGTGGCGCATCGGAACAAAATCTTACTTTATTGTCGTTCACTACGTAACAAAAAAAAGATTCTCGAGGTGGCAGAGAGCAATGATGGGTATAATTTCAGCACCTCCGGAGATGAACTAGCCCTTCGATTTCGCAACGACAAAAAGGTAGGGAATTCCGATGTAGTGAGATTGCAGTTTCTCAACAACAGTGCATCCCAGGAAGCGTATATTGGTCTTGAAAGCGGAGCATGGAATGTAGCATCTTCTCGAGACGGATTTAAATGGCATCTCGATCCCCATTCGATTTCCCTTCCTGGAAACGGTTCGATCGTATCTTACGACGCTCAACAATATCTTTATTATGGAGAGGCAAATACTATTCGTTTGTCAGTTGCATCCGATTTGAAAAAGTGGGGTAAAGATACTCTTGTTTTGACGGAAAAAGGGAAAGTGAATATAGAAGGAGCCGCAATCGTGAAACAGGGAATAGTGGTTTTTTACGATGTGCAGACAGACAATGGTATTGTTGTACATGCGGTGCTTTTTAGTAAGCAAGAGCCGACTAAATGTCTATGGAAAACTGATTATCCTGTATGGGAAGCAGACCCTTTATGGAAGAAAGAAGCGAGATGTATAGGATTGTTACTGGTAAAACACAAATTTATTTCTTATTGGGAAGTGGCGGGGGAAGGGATTTTTGCCGTTGGATACCCCCTCTATACCTTGCGAAACAAGGTAGATTTTGAACCATCACTACAACTGGAAAAATCAGCAAAAAATCCATTAATTTCTCCTAGTGACACCAATTCATGGGAGGCCTTTACCACATTTAACCCGGCAGCTGTGTATTTGAATGATCGTGTCCATATTATTTATCGAGCTCAGGGATTTGATTATATATCTGTACTCGGCTATGCAACGAGTACCGATGGAATACATGTTGATGAAAGGTATGCAGAACCTATTTACACACCTCATCAGTCATTTGAGCAGAATGGTAAGATTTCTCCAGCTCCTGTTAATCAGCAGTACGTATCGGGAGGAGGGTATGGCGGTTGCGAGGATCCTCGCATCACCCGAATAGACGATCGATTGTATATGAGTTATGTAGCGTTTGACGGGTGGAATCCTCCTCGTATCGCCCTCACCTCCATTTCAATAGATGATTTTCTTAATCGGCGTTGGCTCTGGGAGCGGCCAGTAATTATTTCCCCCCCGGGAATTGTGGATAAAAGTTGTTGTATTCTGCCGGAGAAAGTAAATGGAAAATATGTTATCATGCATCGCATCTTCCCGAACATTTACATTGATTATGTAGACGATCTTAATTTTGATGGGGAAACGTGGTTAAAATGTGAACACCAGATAAAAATACGGGAGAATATGTGGGATAGTCGGAAAATCGGAGCGGGAGCACCTCCTATAAAAACCAAGGAAGGATGGCTGCTTATTTATTACGCGGTTGATGATAAAGACGCCTCAAAATACAAAATCGGTGCAATGCTTCTCGATTTGAAAGATCCGACTAAGGTGCTGCATCGGTCTAATTCGCCCGTGTTGGAGCCAGATATGCATTACGAAAACAACGGCTTCAAAGCAGGGGTCGCTTATCCGTGTGGTGCAGTCCTTATCGGAGAAAACCTTTTTGTATATTATGGAGCAGCTGATTCATATGTCTGTGTGGCAACTGCTAATTTAGCGAACTTTTTAAAAGAGCTTACTAGTTCTGAGTCAGCCCACCTGGAACCTGTTCATCTTGATACTGCCCGGGTTCATCAAATAACTATATGAGTATTCCGATTGCTCGATCAGTCAGTAATCCAATCCTTTCTCCCGAGCCCCGCAGCGAGTGGGAATCGTATGCTGCTTTTAATGGAAATGTGGTAAAAATGGGGAACGAGTTCGTTATGTTGTATCGGGCTCTTTCCGGAATTACCCAGATTAATGGTCATGAACTTCGTGTGTCACGAGTAGGCACTGCTCATAGTACTGACGGGATAGGATTTATCAACAGAAAACCGTTTATAGTTCCCGAACTTGATTGGGAGCGATACGGTTGTGAAGACCCCCGATCAACTTTTTTGGAAGGTGAATACTTTATCTTTTATACCGCCTTATCAATGTATCCACCTGCTGCGCCGGGAATTCGGGTTGCAGTGGCGCTGAGTGATGATCTTCAGAGGGTAAAGGAAAAACATCTTGTTACTCCCTTTAATGCAAAAGCTATGACTCTTTTTCCCCGGAGAATTAACGGGAAACTAACTGCACTTCTTACAGTGAATACCGATGCTCCTCCTTCCTATATTTCACTTGTTCAGTTTGAAAACAAAGAGGAGATGTGGTCAGTAGATTTCTGGCGTAACTGGTACCGAGGGCTCAGTGGACACGTTGTCCCGCTAAAACGTATGAATACCGATCAAGTAGAGATAGGTGCATCGCCGATTGAGACAGAAAAGGGATGGCTCCTTATTTATGCCTATATCAAGAACTATTTTTCTGATAAGAAAGTATTTGGTATAGAGGCTGCTTTGCTAGATCTCAACAACCCTCAAGAGGTGATTGGGCGCGTTGAGGAACCTCTGCTTGTACCGGAGTTACCCTATGAGCTACAAGGTACTATTCCCAATGTCATTTTTCCCTCTGGTATTTATCGGGATGATGACACCCTCTCAATCTATTATGGCGCAGCAGATACAACGTGTGCACTAGCTACTTGCAGCTTAAAGGACATACTGGATAAAATGGTGATGAGCGGGGTGAGTATTCCAAAACTGCAGCGGTATGCTGGTAACCCAATCCTTCAACCCAGAACAGAAAATTTGTGGGAAGAAAGTGCTGTCTTTAACGCTGCTGCGGTGCGAGAAGACGGAAATGTCCACTTATTGTATCGGGCGATGTCACATGATAACACCTCAACCGTTGGTTATGCTATGAGCGACGATGGTTATCATATCGTCGATCGGCCCGCCGCTCCGGCATATGTGCCGAGAGAAGAGTTTGAATTGAAAAAGAATCCGGGTGGAAATTCAGGGTGTGAAGATCCTCGCCTCACAAAGATCGATAACAGACTTTACATGTGTTATACCGCATACAATGGGGTGAGCTCTCCTCGGGTAGCACTCACTTCTATCTCCGTTGATGATTTTTTGGCGAAAAACTGGAATTCATGGACCAAACCTGTTCTTATTTCTCCGCCGGGGATTGATGATAAGGATGCGTTTATCCTGCCCGAAAAGGTAAAGGGTAAATACGTTATTTTTCACCGGATTGAACCTGATATTGTAGTCGATTATGTTGACTCGCTCGATTTTGATGGGGGAACATGGTTAAAGTGTCAGGAATATATCTCGCCTCGGGAAGGAAAGTGGGATAGTGCAAAAATAGGAGCTAATACTACTCCCATTAAGACAGAACACGGCTGGGTAATGCTCTATCACGGAATAAGTAATACTGATCGTGAATATCGGGTAGGAGCAATGTTACTTGATCTAGAAGATCCAGGCAAAGTGCTTTCACGAACAGAGTATCCCATTCTTGAACCGGAAACCCGCTATGAACAGGTAGGGATAGTAAATAACGTTGTTTTTCCTTGTGGAGCGGTGCTCATTAGTGACACGTATTTCGTATATTATGGAGGCGCTGATCGGGTGATCGGCGTTGCCACGATCTCTTTTTCAAAACTCGTGAAATACCTGGTTAACACCGCAGTTAAGTAAACACGTCATTAATGATTAATAACAATTGATATCATGGTCTGCCCTGAATTATAATGGGCGCATGAACCAACCCAAAAAATCTATCTCGTACAGTTCTTCAGGTGTAAACTATCAATCTCTTGATCTACTTAAACGGTTATCGCAAACAAAGGCAAAATCCACAGCTCCCTACCTCCAATCTACAAGTGTGGGCGAAGTTGGGGCAAGCCGGGGCGAATCGGCATATGTATGGGAAGAAACGGATGGATATCGGGCATTTGTGATTGAGGGGTTGGGGACGAAAAATCTCATTGCAGACGAGATGAGAAAAATAACCGGAAAAACATACTATGATGTAGTTGCGCAAGACACAGTGGCAATGATAATTAATGACTTAATTGTGGTGGGAGCCGAGCCGCAAGTTATCAATGCCTATTTTGGGTTGGGCAACTCAGAGTGGATTCATGATGAACAGCGAACAACCGATTTAGTTCAAGGGTGGGCGAAAGGGTGCGAACTTGCCGGAGTTACTTGGGGCGGCGGTGAGACGCCCGGATTGGCAGGAGTCATCAACCCTGAGACGGTTGATTTATGCGGGGCGGCAGTAGGTGTCATTAAGCCAAAAAATCGTCTCACACTGGGAGATAAACTTCGCGAAGGGGATGTACTGATTCTGGTGGAAAGCAGCGGCATTCATGCTAATGGGATCTCGCTCGCGCGGGCTATAGCAAACCAGCTTCCCGAAAGATACGCAACTCCTCTTAAAGATGGAACTCTTTTCGGAGACGCTATATTGAAACCTACCTATCTGTATTCAAAAATGGTTAAGGGATTATTTGAAGCAGGGATTGATATCCACTATATGGTAAATGTGACGGGCCATGGTTGGCGAAAACTCATGCGGGCAACTCAGGATTATCGTTACGTGTTGACTGATATCCCCACTCCCCAGCCGCTCTTTGATTTTATTCAACAACACTCGGGAAATAGCACGGAGGAAATGTATGGGAACTTCAATATGGGGGCCGGGTTTGCAATCTATATTCCTGAAAATCAAGCTGCGCAGACACAGGAAGTGATTAAGAAGCAGGGGTTTGCTTCCTGGAAAGCCGGGCGAGTAGAGGAGGGAGAGAAAGAGGTGGTGATCAAACCACTGGGGATTAGTTTTAAAGGAAATACACTGAAAGTGAGAAGCTAACATAATCATGGAAGAAATCACTATCGTAAATGAAAAAAATGAGGTGGTGGGTTCGGCTCCCCGAATAGAAGTGCATAGGCGAGGATTATGGCATCGAGTGGTAGTCATAATGGTGACCAACTCAGCCGGAGAACTATTTATCCAGAAGCGAAACGCCGACGCTGATACCTGTCCCAATATGTGGGATCACTCAGCCGCAGGACATGTAGATAAAGATGAAGAGCCAGATATAGCAGCAAAGCGGGAACTTTTTGAAGAACTGGGAATCCAAGGCAAACCACTGAAGTTTATAACAATATATAAAACAGAGAGTCAGGAGGGAGAGAAATTTCTGAGAAGATTTTGGTACTTGTATATCTGTAAATTTGATGGAGAAATGAAGCTTCAAAAGGAGGAAGTACAAGATGGGAAATTCGTCACCATCGAGTGGCTGCAAAAAGAGCTTCAATTTGACCCGGAAATATATACTACCGGACTACGTAAATCATTGGAAGAATATTTACAGAGACAGTCCATAGATGATTCTGTGTCAAGCCCGGAATGACGTGGAAAAGGGGTATAATTATAGTATGGCCAAAATGGAAAAACCCACCAGACATCCCGAGCAGCATCATGGTGATCCGGGCGCAAAGCTTAATTGGCTTCGTGCCGGGGTTCTCGGTGCAAACGATGGCATTGTTTCAATCGCCGGTTTAGTTGTAGGTGTTGCTGGAGCCACTCAATCACTTCCCATTATTTTTACCGCCGGACTGGCTGGGATTATTGCGGGAGCCATCTCAATGGCCGCGGGAGAGTATGTTTCTGTTAGTAGTTCGCGCGACACAGAAGAGGCGCTTCTTCAAAAAGAGAAATATGAACTTCAACATTTCCCTGACGAGGAGTTTGAAGAACTGGTTCGGATCTATCAAGGAAAGGGACTATCAAGAAAAACTGCCGAACAAGTAGCTCATGAGCTCCATGAAAAAGATGCATATGCGGCACATATTGATGCAGAACTTAATATCGACCCGGATAATCTTACCAACCCCTGGCATGCAGCATTTGCCTCAAGCACTTCATTTGTTGCAGGTGCGATAATTCCCATGCTCGCTGTTATGTTCCCTCCTTCAGCAATTCGAATTCCGTTTACTTTTGGAGCTGTAGTATTGGCACTTGCTCTTACAGGGACAATTAGCGCGAAAGTGGGAAACGCATCCGTATGGCAGGCTGTGATTCGTGTTGTCTCAGGAGGGATACTGGCGATGGTAATCACATACTTTATCGGTCGCCTGTTTGGCGTAAGCGGGGTATGACAAAGGGCAACAAATCCTCTTTTTTAATCAATCGAGACTCATTACAGTTTTTTATGAGTGCTAGACTGGGGAGATGAGAGAACAGTTTCTGTTGGTCTGCATGAAGTTTTTTAATCTTGTCTGTACCATCCGTGCGAACCTTCCCAATGTAGTAAGTGGCTTTTGTTAATTTCTTGTGAGCAGCTAACCACTGGCAAAACTCAAAAAAGTTAAACTGAAGAAGGTTGTGAAGTTTTAAATCTTTAAGCTTGAAGTAGAAATTGCTACCGTCAATCAGGATGATACAGGTTTCGTTTTTCATTCATTAATAAGTCTACCCGGTTTTTGTAAAAAAAATCCTGCAAACAACCTTGCGGTTCTTGCAGGAGATTTTAGTATTTATATTATAGAAAAAATACCGAGATAAGTCAATATGGGTTTGTTTTACTATGAAGCTCTGTACCAACGTGTAAAAGAGGTCGGATACAAGGAGT
>JAAXWV010000225.1 GCA_013334845.1 Candidatus Roizmanbacteria bacterium
CAGGGGTATATACAAGTTATAGGGCATTATAGATGTAAGTACTTCAGTAAAAACAGAAACAGAAATGAAAATATTTATATGTTACAGAAGCATTGATAAATTAGAAGGAGACGAAACCATTATAGCTTTGTTGAAAGATTCAGAAAACTCTGTAGCTATCCTAAAACAGACTGAACATACTGAGAATTGGAAGGATATTGTTGAAGGGAAAATAAAAGAAAGTGATTTTGTTGCATTTTTAATTGGTAGTGAGACATTTAAAAGTGACCAAATTATTTGGGAATATGCAAAAGCAAAAAGCCTAAATAAACAAATAATCGGAATCAAGCTTAACAATGCTTCAGAAGAATCGATTCTTTTTTGCCAAGGATTTCAGGTCTTTGACAATACAAATCAAGCATTAAAATATTTGGATAAAATATTTGTAAGTGACCGTCAACTTAAAATTGAGCAATACAAAATAATGGTAAGCTCAACTGAGACAGTAACTGACGCAAGAATGAAGGTGAATAATTTATTTTTCACAATAACATCTTCGATTCTATCTGTTGCTTTTGTATTAGGTAAAACTTATAGCTTTGTTCCTTTGAGTGTTTTAGCAATAGTAGTTCTTACTGCACTTGCTTTACTAACAACTTACTTTTGGGAAAAATTGGTTAACTCTTATGGAAAGTTGAACACGGGCAAATTCAAAGTAATAGACAGAATAGAGAAAGAGTTAAGAACAAATATGTTTGAAGAAGAATGGCGTATTTTAACACAAGAGATTAATTATGAACCAAACACGAGAACAGAAACAAAAATTGTTGAACGTTTCAGACTTTTCATTTATTTGACTTTAGCACTAGAAATAGGTTATTTATTGTATGAGCTTTATCAATTATATCCAATAATATTTTGTATTTGTAATTATTAAAAAAAGAAAATTATGGGGAAAAGAATTTTCACCAGCTTCGCAATTGAAGATGTAAGAATGAGAGACCTATTTGTAGGTCAGGCAAGATACGAGAAGGTTCCATATGATTTAGTTGATATGTCAGTTAAAGAACCTTGGAGTAGTGAATGGAAAACAAATTGTAGAACTAAGATAAAAGGTTGTGATGGTGTAATTGTATTGATTTCTAAACATCTTAAAAATGGAGAAGGAGCATTGTGGGAGATTAATTGTGCAAAAGAAGAAGGGATTCCAATTTTAGGAGTTTATATGACAGACTGCACTAGTCTTGACGCTCCAAATGAATTAACTGGAGTAAGAAAAGTAACATGGACTTGGGCTAACATTGCTGACTTTGTGAATGGATTATAAAAAAACGCACTATAACAACGGGTCATAAAACATGCCGGTTTCAGTCGGTTTTAGAGCGTTTCGTCCCGCATCAAGTTTTGTATAGTGGGA
This sequence comes from Candidatus Roizmanbacteria bacterium, assembly GCA_013334845.1. Lineage (GTDB taxonomy): Bacteria > Patescibacteriota > Microgenomatia > UBA1406 > GWC2-37-13 > JAAXWV01. The sequence goes on from JAAXWV010000225.1 coordinate 1,397, forward strand.
TACAGACGCATCTCCGCAATCCGGCACGTTTCATACCCGCGACCGTTATCGGCAAGATTTCAGGTAGATTCTGGTCTGGAGTGAAAACATTCAGATGTGAAACCATAAGAATAATTTCCGTAAGGAGATCCCACCCCGAGGAGATAAGAGTCTATGAAAACAGCGGAATTTGATAAGGCATTTGATGATGGTTCAGATATCACCCCTTTCCTTGATCTGAACAAGGCGCGTCGGATAAAACAACAGCATAAAAGGGTGAATGTTGACTTTCCGGTCTGGATGATCGACTCGCTTGATAAAGAGGCAACACGTCCTGGAGTATCGCGTCAGTAGGTGATAAAAGTCTGGCTTGGGGGGCGCATTGAACAGCGCAGACTGGCGGAAGAGGGTATGAGAGAAGGATTTTGATAATCCGGCAAATTGCCGTACAATACAAGAGTCTTATTTCTATAACCTTGAAATAACCAGTGAAAACGATAAAAAATACAGCCAAATCATCTTTGGTGAAAGATGCTCCCAAAGCACGTCTTGAGGCGCGTATCAGCATGGAGCTGCATAGCAAAATCAAACGGGCAGCCCAGCTTCAGGGTCGAACCGTAACTGATTTCGTTATTGCCGCTGCGCAGGATGCCGCCCAACAGGCAATTGAACAGGCGGAACTTATTCGGCTTTCCCTCGGCGACCAGGTAATCTTTGCCAACGCACTGATGCATGCTCCTGAACCTGCCACAGCGTTGGAACGTGCTTTTGCAGGGCGCACGGCCTTGTTACGTAAGGAATGAATACAGCACACTTCAGGATTGCTCCGTTGGATGCGAGGCATGATCGCAGCTCTTTTTCTTGTGGTTCAGAACCCCTTGACAACTATTTGATTCGACAGGCATCGCAGGATATCAAGCGAAACATTACAACCTGTTGTGTCGCCGTTGATGGCACTGAACGAATCGCCGGGTATTATACACTCTCATCAGCAAGCATTGCCCTGACCGATCGGCCTGACTCCATCGTTAAAAAGCTCCCGCGTTACCCTGTCGTACCGGCTGTACGTTTGGGACGTCTGGCGGTAGATGTCAACTTCAGGGGGCAAGGGCTGGGAGGCGCCATACTGGCAGATGCGTTTTCACGGGTTATCGACTCGGGGATCGGCGTCTATGCCATGATTGTAGACGCCAAAGATGAAACGGCTGAAAATTTCTATCGTCATCATGGATTCATACCGTTCGCTGATTCGCCCCGGACGTTATTCCTGCCCATGGAAACAGTAAAAAAACTTATCCGGACGTAATTCATAAGGCAGAGAATCCCAACAGTTCATGCCGCAGCTTCGGCGCAATGGGCCTCAACAAGCTTGCGGCGGAGCACCTTGCCTACGGTTGATTTTGGCAGCACCAGAATGAATTCGACATGTTTGGGCACTTTGTAGGCTGCCAGGTCCTTGCGGCAGTGCTCGCGGAGTTCATCGAGACCATCCAGGACAAGCTGCCCGCGACGAAAGAGAAGGAAGGCGTCACCTACTACTCGCTCGCCGAGCGAGCCGTGTGGCGCGCGGCGGGCCTCGCGCAGTGGGACAAGCACGTCACCGGCAAACTCTCCGCGCACACCGACCGCGCCCTGCGCAGCATGTTGCTCCAGCT
>JAAXWV010000029.1:0-4636 GCA_013334845.1 Candidatus Roizmanbacteria bacterium
CTTGCTCTACCGCTTTGATCACATCGGATGCGGAATAGCTGTCAAGGTAGTCTCTCGGTAGATCTTCGCTGCTGATGAGGGAAAAACACCGGGAATCATCCAGCATCTGGAAATACTCTTCAAGTGAAATTCCTATATGTTCCGCTATTTCAAAATCTTCCGGCGCCCTGCCCAGGAGCTTCTGTAATGCGGTGACAGCTTTTGATATTTCGTTAAATTATTTCGAAAATATATGAGTAAAGAGTCAATAAGGATAATCGCATCTTCCCGCGTAATTCCAGAAATACTAGGAGTTCCCAAAATGCTGACTCCGATTGTTTCTATTAGACGCACAAGCTCTTTATATCGATCATCGATATCGCCGCCTTGTTGCGTTTTTAAAATCGTCACTGTACATCGCGACTGAATTGTAGGAAGAATTCGCTCCTGATTATATGCAATCAGTATAAATAAGTAACCATCCTGCTTTTCCTCAAGTGTTTTTAAAAGAGCGTTTTGCGCTTCTATTGAGGCGGTATCAAATGATTCAATGATGACGATTTTCTCTACTGAATTTGTATATACCAATTCCTGTTTTAAATCTCTCACTTGTCCTATTGTTATTTCTTCCTTTTCCGGAGACACTCTAATAATAGAGTGAAGGGGGATCTGTTCTTCTCTTACTAATTTATCGATGTACAACTGACTTTCTGCAAGATTATTTACGATTAATAATGTGGGAAGCATAGACAAATATATTATGTTCTAACAATTGAATTTTACCAAAGATATCTCTATAGTTGATATATGTCAGTTTCCCCCAAATTATTTCTTGAGCAACTTGTAAAAGACGGTGTTATCAACCAGGTGACTGCTGATAAATATGAGCTTGAATCACTCCAAAAAAATATCCCGATCGACGAGTATTTATTTAATACACTCCCTGATAAAAACAGTGTCCTCAAAGTGAAGGCCGGCGTTCTCAAGGTTCCCTATATCGATATCTCCACGGCTGCTGTCGATCCTCAGGCTCTCAGTCTTGTGCCTGAAACAGTATCTCGCAGATATAATGTAATTCCCTATCTATATGACCCAAAAACTGAGTCTATTTCCGTTGCTACTTCCGACCCGTTAAATCTGAATCTGGCAGATTTTTTGGAGAAAAAAACTGGCAAACATGTTGCTCTCGCCCTCGCTTACGCTCCTGACATAGAAGCCGCAATTAGTCTTTCCTATACACAGGGACTTTCTCCTGAAGTTACTGAAGCATTGAAAGAAGTATCATTCAATGGCCAAAAGCAACAGTCTATAAACAAGGATACCACAATTCGTGAAGCTCCAATTGCCAAAATCGTCAACACCATTTTGGAGTATGCGGTCAAGAGTCGTGCCTCTGATATTCATATTGAACCAGAAGAAACAAAAACACGTGTACGCTACCGAATCGATGGCATTCTTCAGGAGAAGCTCACCCTCCCCAAAAGTATTCATGAATCCCTTGCCTCACGTATCAAAATTATTTCGGAAATGAAGATTGATGAAAAACGTATTCCACAGGACGGTCGATTTAGTTTTAAGTTAGGTAATGATGAGATAGATTTACGCGTTAATACACTACCAATAGTAAATGGAGAAAAAATTGTAATGCGACTTCTGAGAAAAACGGGTGGGTTACCCACCTTGTCTGAATTGGGTCTTCGGGGTAACCAATTCCGCGATCTTGAAGAGGGTGTTTCGAAACCATATGGAATTATTCTTGTTACAGGTCCAACCGGATCAGGTAAAACAACCACTCTATATTCCATATTGACCAGACTGAACACAACTTCAGTAAATATCGTAACGCTGGAGGATCCGGTCGAGTATCAGATTGCTGGTATCAACCAGGTTCAAATCAATGCTCAAGCAGGTCTAACATTCGCAACAGGCCTTCGATCATTCCTACGTCAGGATCCTAACATCATTCTAGTAGGAGAAATCCGGGATACAGAAACAACCCAACTGGCAATCCAGGCAGCTCTTACGGGCCATCTTGTATTCTCAACACTTCACACAAACGATGCGGCTACAGCTATTCCCCGTTTGATTGACTTAGGCGGAGAGCCATTCCTTATAGCATCCGTTTTAAATGCTTCGATAGCTCAGCGTATCGTACGACGGATTTGCACTTATTGTAAAGAACAATACGAACCCACCGAGGAGATGAAATCTAATATTAGTACAGTTCTGGAAGATATACTTCCAAAACAATATAAGGATGGTACGCCGATTAGACTATTCCGCGGTCGAGGATGTAATGAATGTAATAACACGGGATATATCGGTCGTATCGCTATATTTGAGGTATTGAAAATCTCTCCGGCAGTCAATAGAATGATTCTACAGAACCTGTCTGCTAAAGATATCGAAAATCAGGCACGCAAAGAGGGTTTAATTATTATGAAACAAGACGGTTATTTAAAAGCACTCGAAGGGCTTACCACCATTGAAGAAGTACTAAGAGTTGCAGAAGTCTAATTTATGGAGAACTTACAGTCATTACTTTCCGTAGCTATAGAACGGCACGCATCAGATCTTCACGTTATCAGCGGATATTATCCAAATATTAGAATCAATAACGAGCTATGCCCACTTAAATTATCTTCCCCGAGCACAGATGAAGACACTAAACAGATGTTGTTCTCCATTCTTGAAGACGAGCAAAAACAAGCGTTATTGGAGAATAAGGAAATTGATTTCGGTTATGAATTTAACGAAAGCAGATTTCGAGTAAATTTATACTATACAAAGAATAAATTAGCAGGAGCATTTCGTCTCATCCCCAAAACCATCAAAACAGTCGAGGAACTTAATCTTCCTAGTATCATTCATAATTTTATCAATTATAAAGAAGGCTTTGTGCTTCTGACTGGCCCTACAGGAGAAGGGAAGTCAACCACCCTTGCCTCGGTAATCAATGAAATTAATCTCAAGCAATCCAAACATATTATCACTATCGAGGATCCAATTGAATTTACCTATCCAGCAGGTAAAAGTATTATTTCCCAGCGTGAGCTTCATCTTGATACCTTATCTTGGAATGTGGCACTCCGCTCTGTCCTGCGTGAAGATCCAGACATTGTATTAATCGGTGAAATGCGTGACTACGAAACAATGCAGGCTGCTATCACTATCGCAGAAACGGGACATCTTGTATTTTCTACTCTCCACACTTCGACAACATCTGATGCAATCGATCGCATAATTGACGTTTTTCCCGCAAACCAACAAAATCAGGTCAGAAACCAACTAGCCTCGGTTCTAAAAGCAGTTGCGTCGATCCGACTCGTACCAAACCTTGACGGCACTAGTCGTCTTCCGGCTTTAGAGATACTAATGAACACGCAATCAGTTTCATCAATTATTCGTGAAGGTAAAACATTCATGTTAGATAATGTCCTTGAAACAGAGGAAAAAATGAACATGATCCTTTTTGAAAAATATTTACTCAAAATGTACCAGAACGGGGAAATTACCAAAGATACAGCACTCAACTATGCTATCCGGCCTGATGAGATACGTAAATTTATCCAATAAGTTTTTATGTTTTTCAAATATCGTGCATTACGAAAGGATAAGATTGTAACCGGTAAGGTTGAGGCTAACTCTGTCAAAGAGGCAGTTATTTACTTAAAAAATAACGAATACTTTCCTATTGAAGTTCGCAAAATAGAAACGTCTGCATTTGCTTTTCTTGGTTTTTTTTTCAACCGAGTCAGCTTTACTGACGTTGTCGATCTCACCCGTCAGCTTGCAATTATGTTAAACGCAGGGCTAACTCTCATCGACTGTTTTGACATTCTCAAAAAGCAGACTTCCAAACCTGCTCTCTTCAAAATGATTGATCAAATGGACCGCGATATTAAGGGGGGTAAAAGTCTTTCTGACTCATTAAAATCTTTCCCAAAGTATTTTTCCAATCTGTACATTTCACTGGTGAAATCGGGTGAAGCATCGGGAAAAATGAGTGATATATTCGGTAAACTTGCCGATAACATGGAGAAACAGCGCGAGTTCCAGGGAAAGATAAAAGGGGCTCTTATATATCCTGTCATTATTATTATTGGAATGATTTCAGTCATGTTTATTATGGTCACCTTCGTAGTGCCCCGATTATTAAGCTTGTATCAGGATTTCAATATCGAGCTGCCCGTAACGACGCAGATTGTTATCGTAATCTCTTCATTTAGCTCCCGTTTCTGGCCGTTTATCATCGCTGGTGTAGTGGGCATTGTCATTCTTGCACAAAGGTATTTAGCCACACCAGGAGGGAAGTTTATTTATGACAAAATTGTACTAAAAATCCCTATTATAAAGAATATAATAATTATGTCTGTGCTAGTGGATTCCACTCGAACTTTATCTATCCTCATAGGAGCGGGCGTCTCTATTCTTGATGGTCTTAATATCATTATAGATACTACTTCCAACGTCATATATCAAAGCGCCTTCAGAAATCTTTATAAAAACGTTGAAAAAGGGACTTCACTCGGGCAAGCAATGCAGAATGAGGGCGTATTTCCGCCCATTCTGGTACAAATGACAACTGTGGGAGAACAGACTGGACATCTAGACGATACATTAATGCGCATTTCTCGATATTTTGAAATGGAGTCGG